>DAIAMA010000399.1 GCA_027438535.1 bacterium | reverse complement strand
CATTTCTTGCGCATCCACCACTAAACACGCCGGCGAATCGGTCAAACGGTGCGAAATGCGCACCTCTTTTACCTGCTCGCCCAATGCGGTCTTGATTTTGGCCACGAAATCCTTGAACGCATCGTCTGCTTGTTCGCGTACTTTTTTCTCTTCCGCATCTTCCAGCGCGCCGAGATTCAATTCTCCCTTCGCCACCGATTGCAGCGCACGGCCCTCGAACTCCGGCAGGTTGGACACCAGCCATTCGTCCACACGGTCATGCAGCAGCAGGACTTCGACGCCCTTTTTGCGGAAAATTTCCAGATGCGGGCTATTCTTGGCCGCCGCGAAGCTGTCCGCGGTCACATAATAAATCTTGTCTTGTCCTTCCTTCATGCGCGCCACATAAGCGGCGAGCGACACTTGCTCCGCCTCGCTGTCGGCGTGCGTGCTGGCGAAGCGCAGCAATTTCGCGATGCGCTCTTTATTGGCGAAATCCTCGCCCACGCCTTCTTTCAGCACGCGGCCGAATTCCTTCCAGAATCGGGTATATTTTTCCGGATCGTTTTCCGCCAGCTCTTCCAGCATGCCCAGCACTTTCTTGGTCGCGCCGGAGCGAATGCCATCGATATCGCGGCTATGCTGTAAAATCTCGCGCGAAACGTTCAGCGGCAAATCGTTGGAGTCGATCACGCCGCGCACGAAGCGCAAGTAGTGC
>DAIAMA010000398.1 GCA_027438535.1 bacterium | reverse complement strand
CCGCACCGACGATGCGCGATACGCCGATGCCATAGCAGCCCATTTCCAGTGGTTGCGCCTGCCCTTGTTCATCTAGGAAGGTCGCGCCCAGTGCCGCCGAATACTTGGTGCGGAGCTGGAAAATATGGCCCACCTCGATGCCGCGGCAAATTTCCAGTTGCCCCTTGCCGTCGGGACTATCGTCACCGGCGACGACATTTCGAATATCGGCCACTTCGGGCTCGGGCAAGTCGCGCCCAAAATTAACGCCGGTGTAATGCATGCCATCTTCATTCGCGCCGCACACAAAATCGTGCATGGCCGCCACCGCACGATCGGCGATAAGTGGCAGCTTCAAGCCCACGGGGCCCAAGGAGCCTACTCCGCAGCCTACCGCGGCGCGAATTTGTGCATCGGGGAACGGGGATTAAAGGAAGGTCAGATCGAGTACCAAGGGCGATGCGACGAAAAATCGACACTTATTTCTTTGCAAAATGCCCTTGAATACCTAAAATCGAGAGTGCTGTCATCATGATAAAACTAATCAACTCACTGATTCTGCTCCTTGGCATGATCTTACCCGGCGTGGGATTCGCCGGCGCGCAGATCTATGAGCCGCTATCCGCCAGCGTTCAGGCTTCGCTATATAAGTCCGTATCGGATCGCGCCAGCCCCAAATTGGTATTTCTCGATCAACAGGAAGCCCATGCTTGGCTCACCACCATGT
>DAIAMA010000397.1 GCA_027438535.1 bacterium | reverse complement strand
ACAAACCATCGTGCCCTTGGCCACGCAACGCGCCGCGCTCGCCGCCATCGAATACAGCGCCGGCCGCACCTCGCTCGAAACCGTGCTCGATAATCGCAAGGCCTTGCTCGATAGCGTGCTCGCGCAACGCGATGCCGAACGCGAGCTGGCGCGCACCTGGGCACAGATCAAATTCGTGATCCCGCAGGAGATAACTCCATGAAAAAAATTATCCTCGCCACCGCTTTTCTGGCACTGCTTGCCGCCGTAGCCGGCGGCGCCTATTGGCTGGGCATGCGCCAAGGCACGGCGCAACACGCAGCCGCCCCCCTGCCCTCCGGCAGCGAACGCAAGGTCTTGTACTGGTACGACCCGATGGTGCCCCAGCAGCATTTCGACAAGCCGGGTCAATCGCCCATGGGCATGGCGCTGATACCAAAATATGCCAATGAAGACGGTAATGCCGCGTCGGTCAAAATCGATCCGAGAGTCACGCAAAATCTGGGCATGCGCACCGCCAGCGTCACCCGTGGCAGCTTGACGCCAAAGCTGGTAGCAAGCGGTGTACTGGCTTTCAACGCGCGCGATGTGTCCATCGTGCAAGCGCGCGCGGCGGGATTCGTGGAGCGGGTATTCGCGCATGCGCCGGGTGACGTGGTCGCAGCGGGAAGCCCGCTGGTCGACTTGCTGGTGCCGGAATGGAGCGGTGCGCAGCAGGAATTTCTGGCGCTGAA
>DAIAMA010000396.1 GCA_027438535.1 bacterium | reverse complement strand
GCCACCATTTGCGGCGGCGGCACGGTGATGTTTTTCACATCTTTGAACGGATCGATGCCGTAAGTGGCGAGCCAGTAGTAGAGCCACATCGCATGCGTGCCGGTGGGGAAGGTTTGGGCGAAGGTGTAATCGCGTTTTTCTTTATCCACCAGCGTCTTTAATTGCTCGCCGGTGGTGACGCCCTTGTCCCTGAGCTGGTTGGAGAGCGTAATCGCTTGGCCATTGTTGTTCAGCGTCATAAGCACCGCCATGTCTTTTTTCGGGCCGCTGATGCCCATTTGCACGCCGTAAATCAAACCGTAGAGCACATGCGAGGCATCCAGTTCGCCGTTCACCAGCTTATCGCGCACCGCGGCCCATGAGGCTTCTTTGCTCGGCGTGATTTTGATGCCGTATTTTTTATCAAAACCCATCACCGAGGCGATGACCACCGAGGCGCAATCGGTGAGCGGAATGAAGCCGATTTTGACCTCGGTTTTTTCCGGCGCATCCGAGCCTGCTGCCCAGGCGGCGTGGCGTATCGCGTCAGGCACCAGGCTCATAATGCCGGCGGCGCCGGCCAGTGCCGTGCTCTTCTTGATGAAATCGCGGCGTTCGGGATTGGCCGCGGTGGTATCGGGTGTGCGTGGGTCTTTCATGGGTGTCTCCTTTTAAAAATCGTTGAGCCAAAAAAATGGCGCCCACTCCGGGCGAGCTGTTGCCGCCGGAATGGACGCCGTTGTCC
>DAIAMA010000395.1 GCA_027438535.1 bacterium | reverse complement strand
AGTTTTTCCATGATCGCATCCATGTTTTCCGCTACCCCCAATGCTTTGAGTTGCGTGACTTCCATCCCTTCGTAGCCGCAGGGGTTGATGTGGCTGAAAGGCGCAAGGTCCATGTCCACGTTCAACGCGAGCCCGTGGTAACTCATGCCGTGTTTGATGCGCAGGCCGAGCGCGGCGATTTTTTTATCCGCCACATACACGCCCGGCGCTTTGGCGCGCCGCGTGCCTTCGATACCGTAAGCCGCGAGCAAATCGATGACTGCTTGTTCCATGCGGCTCACCAATTCGCGCACGCCATAGCCGCGGCGCTTCAAGTCCAGCAGCAGATAAGCGATAAGCTGTCCTGGTCCGTGATAGGTGACTTGCCCGCCGCGATCGACGGGGACGATGGGGATATCGCTTGCGCGCAAAATATGCTCGCGTTTACCCGCGAGACCTAAGGTGAAGACCGGCGGGTGTTCCAGCAGCCAGAGTTCGTCCGGCGTGTCCGGCCCGCGCCCGGCGGTGAAGGTTTGCATCGCGTGCCAGGTGGATTCGTAGTCCACGAGGCCGAGATACTTGATGGGGAGCGGCCCGGGGGCGCTCGGCGGGTTTTCCTGCTCACCGCGCACCGCCTGCTCGCTCACAGCACCATCTTCACGAGCGGATGCGCGCTCAACTCGCGATACAGCGCATCGAGTTGCGCCTGCGAAGTCGCCGTGATGGTGCAGGTGATACCGAGATAGCGG
>DAIAMA010000394.1 GCA_027438535.1 bacterium | reverse complement strand
GTTGATAAAATTAATGTAGAAGCGGTGG
Source organism: bacterium (assembly GCA_027438535.1). Lineage (GTDB taxonomy): Bacteria > Pseudomonadota > Gammaproteobacteria > Burkholderiales > Thiobacteraceae > RBG-16-58-11. The sequence continues at coordinate 702 of DAIAMA010000394.1, read as the reverse complement.
AATCGGTAATCGCGGAATTCGCCCGCGAGGGCATAAACGATGGCGTACTTGCCGCAGATCTCCAACGGGAAGGTACCGAATCTTTTGCAAAATCCTGGAACGGTCTGATGGACTGTATTGCAGCAAAAAATGAACAACTGGCACAGCACATAGTTGAGTAATGCGCGTGTAGCTGTTAGCAATCAGCTCAGCCATTGTCACTTTTCAGGAGAGCAATATGTCCTTTATCAAAATGACCGATCTGGACCTTAAGGACAAGCGCGTTCTGATCCGCTCTGATCTCAACGTGCCCGTCAAAGATGGCAAGGTCACGTCCGATGCACGTATCACAGCTTCAATGTCGACTATCAATTTCGCTCTGAAAGCCGGTGCGCGGGTAATGGTGACTTCCCACTTGGGACGCCCGGAAGAAGGTGTTTATTCTGAAGAATATTCGCTCAAGCCGATAGCGGATGTGATCGCAGCCTCGCTCGGCAAACCAGTCCGTCTGATCAAGGATTGGGTTAATGGCGGTTTCGAGGTTGCCGAAGGTGAATTGGTGTTGCTTGAAAATTGCCGTTTCAACAATGGGGAGAAAAAAAACATGGATGAAACCGCGAAAAAATATGCTGCGTTGTGTGATGTGTTCGTGATGGACGCATTCGGCACCGCACACCGCGCACAGGCCTCAACTCTTGGCGTGGCAAAGTATGCACCGGTAGC
>DAIAMA010000393.1 GCA_027438535.1 bacterium | reverse complement strand
GACGTGATCCGCGAGCTCGATTCCACCGTGCATCTGCCCGGTCTCACCAATGCGTGGGGCTATCCGATTCGCACGCGCATCGACATGCTGTCCACCGGCATCCGTACCGTGCTCGGCGTGAAAGTCACCGGGCCCGATCTCGCCGGCATCAGCGCGGCCGCGCAGAACGTCGAAGCCGCGCTCAAGGATGTGCCCGGCACGCGCGCGGTGTTTGCCGAGCGCGTGGCCGGCGGGCGCTATGTCGATATCGACATCGATCGTTTTCAAGCCGCGCGTTATGGCGTGAATCCGGGAACAATTAAAAATTGGGTCGAGAGCGCGATCGGCGGCGAAACGGTGACGACGGTGATCGATGGGCGCAGCCGTTACTCGGTCAATTTGCGCTATCCGCGCGCGTTTCGCGCTTCGCCGCAAGCTATCGCGCAAGCGCGCGTGATCGCGCCCAACGGCGCGCACATTCCGCTGGGCGCGCTCGCCAAGCTCTCCGTGCGCGACGGCCCGGCGGAAATCCAGAGCGAGAATGGACGCCTGATCGGCTATGTGTTCGTCGATCTTGCCACGCGCGATATCGGCGGCTATGTGGCGCGCGCCAATATCGCCATCGCGCAGCGGGTCAAGCTCGCGCCCGGCTACGCGCTGGCCTGGTCCGGGCAGTTCGCCGAGCTGGCGCGCGCCAAACAAAAGCTGATGTGGGTCATTCCCGCTACCTTGGGTTTGGTGCTGCTATTGCT
>DAIAMA010000392.1 GCA_027438535.1 bacterium | reverse complement strand
CTCACCGTCAAGCAGGGCAAGCTCAAGGAGGGCGGCGCGGGCGAAGCGCGGATTTATTTCAAGCGCCGCGCGGAAGAAATCGCCGGGGCGCAAGGGTGCACCGGCTATACCACGCTCGAATATACCGAGTCGCTCATTTCCGATTATTTCAATGTGCCGCAGCGCGTGACCGAAGGCGTCATCCGCTGCGACCGCGCCGCGACCCCGCATTAGCCCGCGGCACCGGGCTTCGGCGGCGCCCCGCGCTTACGCTTGCCGCCTTGCGCGGGTAGTTGCGCGCGCGCCGTCGCGGGTGGCGCAGCCGGCGCGCGATACGTTGTAGCAGATCCGGAAAATCGAATTTATGCGGGTCACGGAAATGGACGACGACAATGCTCTCGTCGGCCGTGGGAATATCGCGCGCGATGAAAGGATGGGAGGTATCCACCAGCGGCATGCGCTGGAAGTTGATATCGGTGAGCGCGAATTGCGGCACGATGAAGTTGGTGTAGTCGCGCATGCGGCGCAGGATGGTGGTGGTGACTTCCTCCACGGTACAGCCGTCGCGGCTGCAATCGCGATGGATTTTTTGGATCCATTCCAAGTTGACCGCCGGTACCACGCCGATCAGCAAATCTACATGCTGCGCCGCATTCACGCCTTTCCCGCCTTTGCCGCGGCGCTCCTTGCCGGCCATCGGCAAATGCGCGGGGTTGGCCTTGCGCCGGGTCCAGGTATAGGCGGCGGCGCCGCCGTGCATGCCTTCATAA
>DAIAMA010000391.1 GCA_027438535.1 bacterium | reverse complement strand
GTCCGATTGCCGGCCGCACGGCATCGCCCCAGCCACCGGAGCCCACAGTACGATCCGCATCCGCGGCTGTGCCCGCCACCCCACCCAAGCCTGCCGCCGAAAGTGAGCCCGACGTATCGCTGGTATTCGACCCCACACTGAAACAGCCTCCCAAATAAGGGGTGCCGTTTTCACCGACAACGACCGGCTTGGGTGGTTTACATCAAAACGATGTCGTACTGTTCTTGATTGTATTGGGTTTCAACTTGCAGCGAGATAGGTTTGCCGATGAAGTCGGCGAGCTGAGCCAAGCTTTGCGATTCCTCATCCAGAAAAAGATCGATCACCTGCTGCGAGGCAAGAATGCGGAACTCACGCGCGTTGTACTGGCGCGCTTCGCGCAATAATTCACGCAAGATTTCATAGCACACGGTCTGCGGCGTTTTTAATTCGCCCCGGCCCTGGCATACCGGGCATGGCTGACAGAGTACATGCGCCGCAGACACTGCTGTATCAAGAACTCAATCTCGCGCTGCGCGTGCTACGCGATTTCGTGAACGAGGATATTGATCGCATTATTGTCGATTCGCGCGAAACCTATGGCAAGCTGCAATCCTTCTCCGCAAATTATATGAGCAATGTCGCCTCGCGCTTGGAGCACTACCAAGGCGAGCGTCCGCTGTTCGATCTGTATCAGGTCGAAGAAGAAATCGAGAAAGCCTTGTCGCGCAAAGTGGAGTTGAAGTCCGGCGGTTATCTCATTATCGATCAGACCT
>DAIAMA010000390.1 GCA_027438535.1 bacterium | reverse complement strand
GCCCCAATTCGATAACGAATTCCGCATCCGGAAAATCGCGCCGTGCCTCCGGCATCAAGGTTGCCAAATGTGCGCCCACTGCCTGCAAATCTAGGCGCTGCTCGCCGGGGAAATAGGGGATGCCGAACCCGCCGCCGAGGTTGAGCAAGCGCACCGGTCCCGGCGCCTGTTGCGCCAGACGGCGCGCGAGATCGAAAGTATTGCGCTGCGCTTCCATAATCGATTCCGCGCGCAGATTTTGCGAACCGGAAAAAATATGAAACCCGTAAAACTCCAGCGGCAGTTGCTTCATGCGCGCGAGCATCGCGGGCACGCGCTCGGCGTCCACGCCGAACTGTTTGGGCCCGCCGCCCATTTTCATGCCGGAGGATTTCAACTCGAAATCCGGATTCACGCGCACCGCCGCCTTGGGCCGCAAGCCCAACTCAGCCCCTGCTCGCGCCAGTATTTCCATCTCACGCTCGGATTCGAGATTCACCACGATGCCAGCGGCAGCGGCCTGGCGCAATGCGGATTCTTTCTTCCCTGGCCCAGCGAAACTGATTTTCTCGGGCGCCATGGCCGTGTCCAGCACGACCTGCATCTCACCAACGGAAGCCACATCGAAACCATCCACCAGCCCCGCCAGATGGTGAACCACCGCCGGCATCGGGTTGGCTTTGATCGCGTAGTGCAAGTGGAGACTCTGGGGAAGTGCCGCGTGCAATTGCGCGACGCGTTCGGTAATCAGCCGCCGGTCGTAGACATAGAAAGGCGTGCTGCCCACGCGCGCGGCAAGCCGTGAGAGC
>DAIAMA010000038.1 GCA_027438535.1 bacterium | reverse complement strand
ATGCCCCGGGACATACAGCAGCATGGTGTATTCCTGCTTGCCCTCGACCTTGCTGTGCACCCGCGCCAGCGCCGGCTCGAAATCATGCGCCACATGCTTGTAAAACTCGGTGTATTGCTCCTCGGTGATATCGGACTTGGGGCGTGCCCATAGCGCGTTGGCCTGGTTGACCGCTTCTTCCGCGTCTTTCCCCTCGAGCTTCATCAGAATCGGCAGCGTGATGTGGTCGGAATATTTGCGAATGATGGTCTGTAAGCGCCAATCGGCGAGGAACTCGTCCTCGCCTTCGCGCAAATGCAAAATCACGTCGGTGCCGTGCCGCTCCTTGGTCACCGTTTCCAGAGTGTAATCCCCCTCTCCCGCCGATTCCCAGCGCACGCCATGCTCGGGTCCGAGTCCGGCGCGGCGCGTGATCAGCGTCACTTTATCGGCCACGATAAAGGTGGAATAGAAGCCGACGCCGAATTGGCCGATCAAATGCGCATCCTTGGACTGATCCCCGGTGAGCCGATCCAAAAACTCGCGCGTGCCGGAACGGGCGATGGTGCCGATGTTCTCGATCACCTCATTGCGCGACATGCCGATGCCGTTGTCGGAAAGCGTGAGGGTACGCGCGGCTTTATCATAAGCGACGCGAATTTTCAGCTCGGTATCGCCTTCATACAGCGCCGCATCCGACAGCGCCTCGAAGCGCAGCTTGTCGCACGCATCCGAGGCATTGGAAATCAGCTCGCGCAGGAAAATTTCCTTATTGCTATATAAGGAGTGGATCATCAGCCGCAATAGCTGTTTGACTTCCGCTTGGAAACCCAGGGTTTCTTTTTGCGTTTCAGTGGTCATTATTGGCTCCCAAAAAAACCGTGTTGAAAGTCATGGGGGCGGCGGGAAGGGATTTCAAGCCCCGCGAAGCGGCAGCGCCGGCCGGGACGATCGGCGCGTGCGATTATGGCATTTTCGCCAGGGTCTCGCGCAATTGCGCGATCTCTTTTTCGATTGCGGCGACTTTGTCTTGATAAGGCTTAAGCCGGTCCAGCACGCGCTGATAATTTGCTTCGTTTCCGAACCGAATATTTTCTTGCTCCGCCAAGGCTTTCTTCGCTTCAGCCAACGCCGCCTCTCGTTCCGCTATTTGTTTTTGCAATGCGCCGCGCTGCCCGTCCCGCTCCACTTGCGGTGCTTGCGGCGGCGTAGGGGGAGTGGGCTGCTTGACGGCGGGGACGACGCTAATCGTCGCCGTCACCGGCACGCATGTACCCTTGGCTTGGCTTTTCTCGCTATAGGTCACGTTACCCGATGCGTCCACGCACTTGACGATTTCCGCCTTGGCCGGCATGACGAGCAACGCAAGGCACAAGCCCAGAATACTTCGAATCCACGGTCTCATTGCGCTTCTCCGCGTATTTGCTGGAGGTTGAGTTGGCGATAGTCCGCCGGTATGTCGAATATCGCCGGGCGCAATGCGATATCGGCCTGATAATTCAACAAGCGGCGCGAGAAGCCGTTGTTGTCCAGTTCATCCAGGCTCAGGCCGTACTTGAACCAGCGCCGCGGCTCCAGCACCAAGCGCGCCAAATCGCAGGGGTCGCGCTCTTCCGGCGGGGTCGCCAGATAGGTGGCTGCTTGCGTCGCCGCCATGGTTTCCTGAAATTCCATCAAGGCTTGCGCTACTTCCGGCAAAAAGCGCGCGGAGGCGGTCAGCCGCGAACACACCGTGCCGTTCACGATAATATCCACTCTTTTTTCGGCGTTCCGCTCATTCAGGACGTCTTCTTTAATGTTCCACTCCTTGGGCGGGTCGAGATGCAGAGGGCCGGGCTCGAAAACCATGACTTCGCGCCGCCCATTATTGATGCTATAGGCGCGTTTCTCGCTGCGATCGTAGAGCACGTAATCATCGCGGTCGCGCCCATAGTCCATGCGCAAGAAACGCGGCGTGACCAAATAGCGCGTGACATAACCGCCGCCCTCCGCCTCCTGGTCCATATAGGTGACTTCGGTCATGCCGCCCGTGGCCAGCGCGTACCGGGCGGCCAGTAACAGACACAAGACAATGAATCCTTTTAGCTTCATACCAGCGTATCGAATCCCCGTTGCAGATCGCGCTTAATATCTTCCACCGATTCCAAGCCGACCGCAATACGAATCAGGCCATCGCCAATACCCGCTGCCGCGCGTTGCTCCGGCGACAAGCGGCCATGCGTGGTGCTGGCGGGGTGGGTAATGGTGGTCTTGGTATCTCCCAGGTTCGCGGTAATGGACAGCATGCGCGTGGCATTGACCACGCGCCACGCCGCCGTCTTGCCGCCCTCGACCTCAAACGACACGATGCCGCCGCCGGTTTTTTGCTGTTTCATCGCCAGCACATGTTGCGGGTGGGAGGGCAAACCCGGATACAGCACGCGCGTCACTGCGGGCTGTGTCTCCAGCCAAGTCGCCAAGGCCAAGGCGCCGGCGGAATGCGCATCCATGCGGATGCGCAGCGTCTCCAAACCCTTCAAAAATATCCAGGCATTGAAGGCGGAAAGTGTCGGCCCGGCAACGCGTAAAAATTGATACACCCCTTCTAACAGCGTTTTATTGCCCAGTACCGCGCCGCCCAATACCCGGCCCTGGCCGTCGATATATTTGGTCGCGGAGTGAATCACGATATCCGCTCCCAATGCCAATGGCCGCTGCAAAATCGGCGTGCAGAAGCAATTATCCACCGCGAGCCGCGCACCGCGGCGATGCGCGATCTCGGCCAGCGCCGCGATGTCGCATACCTCGGTCAGCGGATTCGACGGCGTCTCGGCGAAAAACAGCTTGGTATTCGGCTTGCAGGCCGCTTCCCATTCACTCACATCGGTAGGCGAAACAAAAGTGGTTTCGATGCCGAAGCGCTTGAGGATATTGCCGAACAGTTGCACCGTCGAGCCGAAAATCGCGCGCGAAGCGACGATGTGATCGCCCGCGGAGAGTAAACCCATCGCGCACGCGAGAATGGCCGACATGCCGGAAGCGGTGGCAACGCAAAACTCCGCGCCTTCCAGCGCCGCGAGCCGTTCCTGAAACGCGGTGACCGTGGGATTGGTGAAGCGGGCGTAAATATTGCCCGGCTCCTCGCCGGTGAAGCGCTTCGCCGCTTGTTCCGCGGAATCGAAGACGAAGCTCGAAGTGAGATACAGCGCCTCGGAGTGCTCGTGGAATTGGCTGGGATGCACCCCCGCGCGCACTGCCAGCGTGTCGAGATCGTATTTCTCGGTCATGATCGTTTCCTTATCAAATTCGATCGATCCGAATCGGCGCCTGCGGGAAACCGGGCATGAAAAAACCCGGCCAGCATGCGCTAAACCGGGTTTCCCCCACTTTAGCTGTATTTTTTACGCGCCCGCAAGCTGGATCAAATCGGCGCAATCAATGCGTAGTAAATTACGCGACAAATTCCGCCGCGTCAAGCACTCCGCAAATTCAAATCGAGCTGGCGCGAAGTGCCCGCGTCTTCTTGGCTCGCGCCCTCGCGCTGGCGTTCGAGCCGGTCCAGATACTCGGGCGTGACATCGCCGGTGATGTACTGGCCGTTGAAACACGAGGAATCGAATTGCTGGATCTCGGGATTTCCTTCCCGCACCGCGGCCACCAGCGCGTCCAGATCCTGGTAAATAAGCGCATCGGCGCCGATTTCGCGGCAAATTTGCTCATCGTTGCGACCCGTGGCGAGCAACTCGGCGCGGGTCGGCATATCGATGCCGTAGACATTGGGAAAGCGCACCGGGGGAGCGGCGGAAGCGAAGAACACCTTGCGCGCGCCCGCCTCGCGCGCCATCTGCACGATCTGATGGCTGGTGGTGCCGCGCACGATGGAATCATCCACCAGCAAGACATTCTTGCCCTTGAATTCGATACCGATCGCGTTCAATTTCTGGCGCACCGATTTGCGCCGGATCGCCTGCCCCGGCATGATGAAGGTACGTCCAATGTAGCGGTTCTTGATGAAGCCCTCGCGATACGGCACGCCCAGTTGATTCGCGAGCTGCAAGGCACTGGGCCGGCTGGTGTCGGGAATCGGAATCACCACATCGATATCGAGATGCGAGAACCGTTGCTTGATCTTGTCCGCCAAACGCTCGCCCATGCGCAGGCGGCTGGAATAAACGGAAATGCCGTCGATCACCGAATCCGGCCGTGCCAGATAGACATATTCGAAAATACAGGGGCTCAAGATCGCGCCCTGCGCGCATTGCTGGCTATAAAAATTGCTCTGGTCGTCGATGAACACCGCTTCGCCCGGCGCCACGTCGCGCAACAGCTTGAAGCCCAGCGCATCCAGCGCCACGCTCTCGGAAGCGACCATGTATTCCACGCCCCTATCCGTCTCGTTGCGGCCGATCACCAGCGGACGGATGCCGAATGGGTCACGGAACGCGAGCAGCCCATAGCCCGAAATCATCGCCACCACGGCATACGCGCCGCGGCAACGGCGATGCACCCCGGCAACGGCGGCGAAAATATTGGCGATGTCGAGCGTGACATTGCGGGTACTGGCTTGCAGCTCGTGCGCCAGTACATTGAGCAGCACCTCGGAATCGGAGCTGGTGTTGACGTGGCGCAAATCTTGGCGGAACAGCTCCTGCTTCAACTCGTCGGCATTGGTGAGATTGCCGTTATGGCCCAGCACGATGCCATAAGGCGAATTCACGTAGAACGGTTGCGCCTCGGCGGAGGAATCGGCGCAACCCGCGGTGGGATAACGCACATGCGCCACGCCCATCAGGCCGTCCAGTTCGCGCATGTTGCGCGTGCGGAACACGTCGCGCACCAGGCCCGAGCCCTTGTGCATATGGAAAGTGCGCCCTTCCGAGGTGACGATGCCCGCCGCATCCTGCCCGCGATGCTGCAACAACTGCAAACCGTCGTACAGCAACTGGTTAACGGGGGTGGTGGCAACGACGCCGAGAATACCGCACATAATTCACCTTAGTTGTAATTCAAGCGCTTGGCCAGATCCGCCGGAAGCCAGGGCTTAAAACGCAGCACCAAGGTCTCCAAGGGCGAACTAAACATCGCATTCCGCCACAGCGGATGCTGGGGCAAACTGGTCAACCCCGACAACAGCACCAGCACCAGCACGATAATCATGCCGCGCGCGAAACCGAATACCGCGCCCAGTGCCCGGTCCCATGCGCCGATCCCGATCGCCTTCAGCAGTTGGCCGACGGTAATGGCGATCAGCGTCATCACCAGCAATGTCGCGAGAAACAGCGCCGCGAATGCCGCCAATAAACGCAGCTCCGGGCTGGGAATACTGGCCGGCAGCATGGGCGCGAAACTCGCGGTGTAGAGGTTGGCCACCCAAAACGCCACCACCCACGCCAACAGCGCCATCACTTCGCGTAAAAACCCGCGCATGACGCTCAATAAAATCGACACGCCGATAATCAGTAAAACCGCGTAGTCGAAAACAGCCATGCACTGTTAGGGCGTATCGCCTGTCACCACCAGCTTGCTATCCAGCGGCTTGACTTTTTCGCGCACTTTTTCCGCTTGCGCACGCGAAGCATAGGGGCCGCTGCGCACCCGAATCTTGTTACCCGCGGAAGTCTTCACTACTTCAGTAAATGTGGGCACACCCTTGGTTTTCAATTCGGTTTGGCGTTGCTTGGCATTTTTCGATTCCGAGAACGCGCCGTACTGCACATAGAAGGTTTGCTTTGCCGCCACAGCGGGCTTGGGCGCATCGTGCACCGCCTTCACCGGCGGCACGGCTTCTACCGGCTTCTCGATCGGGCCGGTTTTGCTTGGCGGCAGCGCCGGCGCCGCATTCAATGCGGCTGGCGGAATGGTGATAGCGGGCTTTTCCGGTGCGGCGGGCGGCGGCTGCTCGACGCTGGGCGCGGGCATAATCTTTGGCGCATAGCCAGTCGCGTCCTGCGAAGGAATGCGAATATCGATCTGCTGCGTATCTTGCTGCGGCTTATCCGCCGGCAAAATCAGCGGTACGCCCGCGACCACCAGCACTACCAGCACCACCGCGCCCACCAGGCGGCGGCGCGCGCGTTTTCGGAATTGAATTTCTTCTTCAGTGTAATTGGGGGTCGCCATGTTGTAATCTCTATGCTTTTGCGCCACGCGCGATCAGAACTTCAGCCACGGTGTAGAACGATCCGAAAGCGCAAATTCTATCATCTTCACCCGCCTGGCGACAGGCAAAGGCATAAGCCAGCGCAATACTGGGCGATATCTGCGCCACGGCAATGCCGGCCCGATTCAGCGCCTGCGCCAGCGACTCCGCGCTCGCACCGCGCGGCCCGGCCAAGCTGCCGACACACCAGACATCGATGTGCGCTTTGAGCGCTTCGATTACCTCGGCAATATCCTTGTCGCGCAGCATGCCAAATACGGCATAGGTCTTGCCCGGGCCGCGCTGCGCACGCAGATTGTCCGCCAAGATGCGTGCCGCCTGCGGATTATGCGCCACATCCAGAATCACCGCCGGTTTGCCCGGCAGCACCTGAAACCGGCCCGGCAGGCGTGCGCTGAGCAAGCCGGCGCGAAAGTGCGCTTGCGCCAGCGGCAAGCGCTCGCGCAAGCAATCCAGCGCCGCTATCGCCGCCGCGGCATTCGCGCCTTGATGCGCGCCGCGCATGGCCGGATAGGGTAGCGCGGAGCGGGGCCCGCTTGGCCCCCAATAGGTCCAAGATTCCGGCTCGCGCTTCACGCCGAAATCGCGCTCGATGCGCAGCAGCTTGGCGTCGATCTTTGCCGCATGCTGGAGTAATGTTTCGGGCGGATTGGCATCGGCGCAAATCGCCGGTTTTCGCGCGCGATAAATCCCCGCTTTCTCGAAACCGATCTGCTCCCGTGTGGCGCCCAGATATTCCGCATGATCGATATCCACCGTCGTGACCACGGCGACATCCGGCTCGAATACATTCACCGCGTCCAGCCGCCCGCCCAGCCCCACTTCCAGAATCAGGACATCGAGCCGGGCTTGCGCGAACAGCCACACCGCCGCCAGCGTGCCGAACTCGAAATAGGTCAAAGCCACCTCGCCACGCGCCGCTTCCACCGCCGCGAACCCCTCGCACAAGGCCGCATCCTCCGCCATGCGCCCGTCGATGCGCACGCGCTCGTTGTAGCGAATTAGATGCGGCGAGGTGTAACAGCCCACGCGATAGCCCGCGGCGAGCAGTATCGCTTCCAGCATGGCGCAGGTCGAACCTTTGCCGTTGGTACCGCCGACAGTGATGATAGGACATGCGGGGAATAAATCGAGCTTGCCTTGCACCGCGCGCACGCGATCCAGACCGAGCTCGATGGTTTTCGGATGCAGACGTTCAAGGTGGGCCAGCCACGCGTCGAGCGAGTGCGGTATTGGGTGTGGGGTCATCCCGCTTTTCTAATCGTTGGGCGCTAGACGGCGTATTATGCCACCGCTACGCTTCCCCCATCTTTCTCCTGCCGGCGCAGGGCCGCTTTGCCAAATCCCACTCCATCGTAGTAAGCTCACGCCAGGCTTTTCGCCGCGGTACGCCAGCAGGTGCCCATTAATTCAAGGATACATCAGGAAACTTCAACGATCATGGAACGTAGTCATTATTCGCAATTTAACGCCGCCGAATTGATTCTGCGAGATCAATTGGCGATCGACCGCACCCTTCTCGCCAACGAAAGAACGCTCCTCTCCTACTTGCGCTCGGGCGTCGCACTGCTGATTGCCGGCATATCGATCATCCATTTTTCACACCAACTATGGTTTACCGTCGTGGGCTTTGCCTGTATCCCGAGCGGCCTGGTCACATCGCTGGTCGGCGCCTTGAGATTCCGCAAAATGGACGCCGCCATTTCGGTTATCCGGCAGAAACTGGATGACATTACCGAGTAGATGCATGCCGGCCCGGCAAGCCCGCGGGCAAACAATCGCCGGCTCCACGCCGCCGTGGCTTGTGTCTCGCCTATACCGCGATTGCGCCGTAAATGTCTGATATGAACGACCCCCGGGTCTTTTTCGCGGCCGAGCGCACGCTGCTCGCATGGAATCGCACCAGCCTGGCTTTAATGGCCTTTGGATTCGTGATCGAGCGCTTCGGATTATTTCTGCATCTACTGTCTCCGCAGCACAGCGCCATGCTGCAAAGAGGCTTTTCCTACTGGATCGGCATAGCCTTTATTTTGCTGGGCGCTTTCGTTAGCCTCGCCGCAGTTGCGCAGTACCGGAAAGTGCTGCGCACGCTTAAACCGATTGAGATCCCCGAAGATTACGCGGTGCATTTGGGCGTGCTCGCCAATATGGCCGTCGCCATCCTTGGGATTGCCCTGATCGTCTACCTCTTTCATGGCCCAGGCGTCTAGGGCATACTGCTTGCGCCATCCTGAGCAAGGGAAAGCAGCGTAACCATGAGAGCCCTCATTATCCTGGCGTGCATTTTATTGCCCGCATTGACACAAGCCGGCACGGTGTATAAATCCGTCGGCCCCGATGGCAAAATAATCTATAGCGATCAGCCACCCCCTGCCGGCAAAGTTGAAAAAACCCTCAACTTCGCCGATTTGCCGTCCACCCCTCTGCCGGAATCCGTGATCCGTTATCGGGACGAACTCCAGAAAAGCATGAAAGCCCGGCTGGCGGAAGCCCGCGAACGCCCCGCCACGAATCAGCCGACCCTACTGACCGCCCAGTGGTGCGCTTACTGCCGTCAAGCCAAGGCTTATCTCAACGAAAAAAAAATCGCTTATCGAGAATACGATATCGACACCGCCGATGGCATGCGCATGCTGGCGGAAACCGGCGGACGAGGCGTACCCGTTCTGCTCTGGCATAACCAAAAGATAAGCGGATTTTCTCGCGCGGCCTACGACGCGCTGTTTAGCGCGGCGCGAT
>DAIAMA010000389.1 GCA_027438535.1 bacterium | reverse complement strand
CCGCCATCGATGCGCATGCCGTCGTGGCGGGGAATGTCAGTATTCTGCGCGATCTGAAGCAATCGGAGATGGCTGCTTCGCTCGGCACCGTGGATGCGATGACCATCGATATTGTCGCCATGCTGTTCGATTTCATTTTCGACGACAAGCAGGTGCCGGATCCGATCAAGGCGCTGCTTGGACGGCTGCAAATCCCGGTGTTGAAAGCGGCGATGCTGGATCAAGCTTTCTTTTCCAAGAAAAGCCACCCCACGCGGCGGCTATTGAATAAATTGGCCGACGCGGCGATCGGTTGGGATGACGAAATCTTGGCGATACGGTGCTGTATTACGAAGACGATATCGCGCGTTTCGTGAAAAAACTGGACGAGCATGCCACTATACGCGCGTCGAAAAACCGCCGCGCACAGCGCAGCCGGCGCCGCATACCCGTCGATCGCCGGCACTTTTCCGACCGCCGCTATTTGCGCCGCCAAGCCGCGATCAATAACCTCGACCGCCGTTTCGCGATGCGCCAGGACCGTCGCGGCGATTTGGATCGGCGCATTCGCGGCTGGGTAGACCGGCGCTGCATTGAAGACCGGCGAAGCCTGGATTTAGCCAGGGCAAGTACACACGCTTAGTAGGTGCGCGAAAACGGTTTGTTTTCGCTGCATCGAAAATACACTCGCCCGCCTGGCACTCCCGTTTATGAGTAAAGCCTTCACCAAGGAATCCGACGACGACTTCGATGATGACATCGAGGCCGAAGCCGATGTGCCAAAAGGCACTAAGAATTACATCACGCCCGGTGGCTA
>DAIAMA010000388.1 GCA_027438535.1 bacterium | reverse complement strand
CTCTATTCCTTGTACAACTTACCGCATATCAATCAAGTCTATTTGCTGTTCCGGGCGCGGCTCTTGAGCCTTGATTTCGGCCCTGGGCCGGAGAGCTTGGAGGTGGCGTTGTTCCGTGAACAAGATATCCCATGGGATAGGCTCGCGTTTCGCACGGTCGAAGCCACGCTCAAAGCCTATTTCGCCGACCGGCGCAGCGGCAGCTATGGCTTTCATATCGGCGACATCGCGCCGCCGGCGCGCCCGGACTAACCCGCCGCGCGCATCAAGCCAATCAGCTTCAGCGCATGCAGCGCGCCTTCCTCGAATAAACGCATCATAGAGGGCAGCAGATAGGGCAAGGCCATCAGCAATACCGCGAACCCGGCGCTAATCGTGAGCGGGAACCCCACGGCAAATAAATTCAACTGCGGCGCGGCGCGCGTTAGCACGCCCAGCGCGATATTCGCGATCAAGATCGCGGCGATCATCGGCAATGACAGCATGAAGCCCACTAAGAAAATCTGGCCGCCCGCCTCTGCCAGCGCTCTAAACCCATTGGCGCTCAAGGGCGCAGCGGAAACCGGCAATATATGAAAGCTCTCATACAGGGCGGAGATCACGATCAAATGGCCATTCATCGCAAAAAACACTAGCATGGCGAGCACACCGAGAAATTGCGCCAGTACCGGCGACTGCATGCTGTTCTGCGGATCGAAAAATGTCGCAAAACCCAAGCCCATGCTTAAACCCGCGATATGCCCGGCCATTTCGATGCTGTTCAACACTAAACGCATGGAAAACCCCAGTACGAAGCCAATGAGCAATTGCTGCGCC
>DAIAMA010000387.1 GCA_027438535.1 bacterium | reverse complement strand
GAATACTTTGCGCGCGCTGCGCGAAGAATTCGGCGCGGAGCAGCCTCTGTGCCTGCTGCTGGGCGCGGATGCATTCCTGGGGTTGACGACCTGGCACTGCTGGCAAGCTTTGTTCGATCTCGCGCATGTGGCGGTGGCGCATCGTCCCGGCTTTCCGCAATCGGCTTGGGCCGACAATATGCCGCAGGCGCTGCAACAAGCGCTGCATGCGCGCCGGGCGCAAAACGCGGCAACGCTGGCAAATACCGCCGCGGGCCGCATTTTTACCTTCACCCTCACCGCGCTCGACATCAGCGCCTCGCATATCCGCGCCGATTTGGCGCGCGGTGCGAGCCCGCGCTATTTGGTGCCGGACGCGGTGCTGGATTATATTTCCCAAAACCACTTGTATCGCGAATGACACCCGAAACCACGAAAAAAGCGGCGCTTGCCGCGCTCGAAGACATCAAGGCCAGCAATATCACCGTGCTGAACGTCAAAAAGCTTACCTCGATGACGGATTATATGATCATTGCCAGCGGCGAATCCTCGCGTCAAGTCAAAGCGCTGGCGCGCAATGTCGTGGATAAGCTCAAAGGCGCCGGCGCGGAAATCGTCGGCATGGAGGGCGAGGAAAGCGGTGAATGGGTGCTGGTCGATCTCGGCAACGTCATCGTGCATGTCATGCACCCGGCGGTGCGCGAGTACTACAATTTGGAAGAGCTGTGGACGGTAGTGCCGAAGCGTACAAAACTTAAAGCTTAACCACCAGGGCGCGCGGGGGGCTTGTAGCCTTCAGTGTCTTTCCCCGTGCGCCCCATGATCCACGCGGTAAAACGGTT
>DAIAMA010000386.1 GCA_027438535.1 bacterium | reverse complement strand
GTGTACTTCATAACCTTTGGTCAAAAGAAATTCGGCGAGATAGGCGCCGTCTTGGCCGGTGATACCGGTGATAAGGGCGACTTTGCTCATGGATAACCCTGGAATCCTAAAAAAGGGAAGATTATACGTTGAAGCGGGGTTAAATTAAGTTACCCGGCCGGAGGCTTATTGGGTGAGCGCCTCAAAGGCGCCGACAAAACCTTGAGTCGCCCAAAACGGCTGCTCATGGTTCCTTCCCCTTCAGGGGCTGCGGAAGGGTCGCTGCGCAGCAGCGGGGTGCCCACCGGCGTACTCGCGGGTAGAAGGATAGGATGGGGGTAGTTAGTAGTTCGTGTTAAACCCATCCCTACCCCAACCCTCCCCTTGAAAGGGAGGGAGCAACAAAACAGGCCGCCCCATATGGTTCGACCGCTGCAATAGGTCGAACCTTTGTGAGTCCCCCGGCATAGCCAGGGGTTTATCTTACTGAATTAAAAATAATTTTGATTTTACCTCCCGCAAGGTGGGTTCGGAGAACTAAATCTAAGGAAGCGCTGCGAAAGCCGGAATCTAGGATTTTAACAGCCGCGGCAAATCCGGCACCGGCTGGCAGATTTATGCATATCATATCCGAGGCGGGCAGGGGGGCTGTAAATCATTCTCTCCCGCTCGCGGGAGAGAATTGGTGAGAGGGCCGGGAAAAGGGTATGCGCGAGCAGCCCTACCGAACGTTGCCCGCCTTCAACAAGGCATCGAAATAGGCGATGGTTTTGACCAGGCCCTGCCGTAGCGCAATCCGCGGTTCCCAATCCAATAGCCCTCGCGCCAGCGTGATATCCGGGCAGCGCTGGATC
>DAIAMA010000385.1 GCA_027438535.1 bacterium | reverse complement strand
AAGGGAATGTTGGCACGCTTCAGGGCCTCTTCGTATACGCGCAGATGCGTGCGCATGCGCGTGAGCAGCATGATGTCGCGATAGTCGGCGGGACGGCGCACGCCTTTATCGCTGATCGCCCACCGCCCGACGATGGCTTGAATGCCGGTTGCGATGCGTTCGGCTTCGCGCCGGTTCGCGCTTTCGGTATCCTCGGCGAGCGGGGTGGTGAGCGGGTCGCGCAAGGCGTCAGGTATCGCCTCGCTCGCCGCAGGCGCGGCTTCGAGCGGCAGCAGCCACACCTGCCCCGGCAAGCCGGTTTGCTTGGCGCGGTGCGGATGAAAATGCGGGAACGCCGGTTCCGCCTCGAATACACGGTTCACGACATCGAGCAGCGGTTGCGCATTGCGCCACGATGCTTGCTGGGTGAGATGATGCGCGCCGAAATACTCTTTCAGATAGTTGGTGGCGAGATCGAACAGACGCGCATCCGCGCCGCGAAAACGGTAAATCGATTGTTTCGGATCGCCCACCACGAACACCTGCGGCGTGCGCCCCGCGCCGACGGCGGCATCGAACCAGCTTTTTAATATCTGCCATTGTAAGGGATTGGTGTCTTGGAATTCGTCGAGCAGGATGTGGGAGTAGCGTGCATCCAGTTTATATTGCATGTAAGCGGCGTGATCGCTCTCGGTGAGCAGTTCGCGCGCGCGATATTCGATGTCGGTGAAATCGAGCGCGCCACGCGCATCCTTGAGCGCTTGATAATGCGCGAGCAGCGCTTCGCCGCAAATCAGGGCATCGCGATTGAAGCGCAGCGCGCGTTGTTCCATGAGTCGCGCTCTGGTTTCGGTC
>DAIAMA010000384.1 GCA_027438535.1 bacterium | reverse complement strand
TTATGGCGCGAATTCGTCTCGCCCAACCCGGATACGCAGGAAGTGAAGCGCTTAGCGAAAATTTTCCGCGACAGCCATTACGAGATGAAGCCGCTGCTGCGCGCGCTGTTCACCTCGAATGCTTTTTACGCCAAGAAAAATCGCGCGACGCTGATCAAGTCGCCGGTGGAGTTGCTGGTCGGCACGCTGCGCCAATTCGGCATCGAAGGCTTGGATACGCGCGTGCTGGTATTTGCCGGGCGGCAGCTTAATCAGGATGTGTTCGGCCCGCCCAATGTGAAAGGCTGGCCGGGCGGCGAGGAGTGGATCAACAGCACGACTTTGCTGGCGCGCAAGCAATTGCTGGCGCGTTTGTTCCGCGCGGAGGAAATGCCGGTGGAGCGGCCCATGCAGCCCACCGGATTGGACATGAATGCGCGGCGCGCCATGGCTGGGCAAGCGATGCTGGCGCATAGCCGCTTCGATGCCGCACGCTTCTTCAGCGCATTTCCGGGGAGTGTCGAGCGGCAGCGTGCCGGCGTGGAACGGCTGGTGCTGGCGCGCGCCCCCGAGCACGCGCCGAGCGCGACCGATAGGATCGACTTCATTCGCCAGTTGGTGCTGGATCCCGTGTATCAATTGAAATAGGAGGCCGCCATGCTACGCCGCGATTTTTTTAAAGCCTTGGGTTTTATTCCGCTTGCCGGCCAGTTTCCCAATCTGGCGTTCGCCGCCGCGCCGCGGGCGAACTATCAACGTCTCTTGGTGCTGATCGAGCTCAAGGGCGGCAACGATGGCTTGAATACCGTGGTGCCCTATGCCGACGCGGCGTATTACGACTTGCGCCCACGGCTTGGCG
>DAIAMA010000383.1 GCA_027438535.1 bacterium | reverse complement strand
GCCGCGGAAAGAATCCCGCCCGCGTAGCCCGCACCCTCGCCCGCAGGGTAGAGTCCGACGGTATTCATGCTCTGGTAATCGTCTTTGCGTTTGATGCGGATAGGGGAGGAGGTGCGCGTTTCCACGCCAGTTAGCGCCGCATCGGGCATGGCAAAACCCTTTATCTGTTTGTCGAAGGCGGGCAGCGCCTCGCGGATTGCCGCGATGGCGTAATCTGGCAGAGCAGAGCTAAGATCGCACAAGTGCACGCCGGGTGTGTACGAGGGCAGTACCGTCCCTAATGCGGTGGATGGCCGGCTGGCGAGAAAGTCGCCCACCAGTTGCCCGGGCGCTGCGTAGTTGCGCCCGCCCAATTCGAACGCGCGTGCTTCCCACTGACGTTGCAAATAGGATAAGCAGTGCGATTTCCATATTTTTCCTTTACGGTTTGCGATCGGTGAGTATCAGGGTGGAGCCGCGCAGCGCCTTGATGTAAAGCGGCCCGGTGCGCGGCGTCGTTGCGGATTCCGGCTCCGCGTCCCATTCCGAGCCGCGATAATGGGCGCGTGCCGTGCCGTCCTCGCGCCACTGCACGGCTTGCACGGGCTGCCCGATATCCAGGCTTTGGTTCGGCACATCGCGCATCCGGGCGCGCCGCACGCGACGCAAAATCACCGTGCCGGCGATGCCCGCCACAGCGCTTAGCGCGTATTGCAGCGGCATGCTCAGGCCGAACAAGGCCGCCATGCCGCCAACGCCCAAGGCGATGCCGAGCACCAGCAGGTAAAACGTGCCAGTCATCATCTCCAGCGCCATCAAGCCCAAAGCCAAGAGAAACCAATAAACGTAGGGCGCCATGTCTTTCTCTCCTTG
>DAIAMA010000382.1 GCA_027438535.1 bacterium | reverse complement strand
CAGCGAATGATAGAAACTGAAGGTCATGTTCCAGGCCTGGGAAGTAAAGATGGCGAAAATTGCCGCCGCCTCCGGCCAATTTACTGTTTCCCTTGGCGGTGGTGGTCATCGCCCGGCATCATCTCAATGCCGAAATCTGGCTCTCGCCGCTGATGATACTCGGCACGCAGTGGTACATTCTGTTCAATGTGATTGCGGGCGCGGCTTCGATCCCATCGGATCTTAAAGAAGCGTCCGCCAACCTCGGTATGTCGAAGTGGCTGTTGTGGCGGCGGCTGATTTTGCCCGCGATCTTTCCCGCTTATGTCACTGGCGGGCTCACTGCCTCCGGCGGCGCATGGAACGCCAGCGTGGTCACCGAAGTCGTGAGCTGGGGTACGACTACGCTCACCGCTACCGGCATCGGCGCGTATATCGCGCAGCAAACCACGGCGGGGGATCATCCGCGCATCGCGCTCGGCATCGCGGTGATGAGCATCTATGTGGTGGTGCTTAACCGCACCTTGTGGACACGTTTATATCGTTACGCGCAAGAGCGCTTGGCCATGGAATGACAATATGCAAAACAGCGACGCATTAATCGAAGTTCGCAACGTGGCCAAGACGTTCGCCGCCGAGGGCAAGGGCACGCTGACCGTGCTAGAAGACATTAATATCGTGGTGCAACCGGGCGAGATCGTCGCGGTATTGGGTAAATCCGGCTGCGGCAAATCCACGCTGCTGCGTATCATCGGCGGCCTAGTGCAAGCCACGCGAGGCGAAGTGCGCTATCGCGGCGCGCGCGTGTCGCGCCCGCAACCCGGCATCAGCAAGGCCTGGGAAGCGGCATCAGCGACTTCATCGACGAATACGTTTTTCCGGGCGGCGAGCTGGTGCATGTATCGC
>DAIAMA010000381.1 GCA_027438535.1 bacterium | reverse complement strand
TAGGAAACCGTGTGGCCTTGGGTCGAGAAAATATACGCGACTTTCATTGTTATCTTCCATTGGTTGGTGTGCGTATTCAAGCTTGCCGATGCTGCAATGCTATTGCATGGGAGGTTCCGTGCCTACCCCAAAAAAACTCCCGTATCAAAAAATCTTCGAGTCCGGTGTTATCTTCCGGGCGCGCGGCCACGCGGAAGCAATCGGACGTCCGCCGGCCAAGCAGAGCTAAGCCGCTATTGTCTGGATAGAGGGGGGAAGCCGGCTGAAGGTGAGTTCATTGAGATCGATTTTCTTGCTGGCATTATCAATATCGATGCCGACTAAATTTCCGCCGGCATCATAATCGAGCACCACGCCTTCTGATACTTCCATGCTTTCCACGCTAGGTTTCTCGGAGAGATCGATATAAAGCGAATCAGTGTCAGGATAATATTTAAGTTTCATGACTTGAACCTTCTGTCAGGAAATGCGTTATGAATGGTGGTTTTGTCTGCCAGTGTGACAACGCGTAGTACGCGGTTGTCCAGCTCAGCCACCCTGCCCCAGAACCGAAATCGGTTACTGTCCTGGGGTTCTGATTTAAGCGGATTCTCAATAATCCGGATACACCACTCCTTCTTGAGATAAGGCCGCTTCCTTAAAACTTCATTCTCGAAATAAGGTGTAAACAGGTACACTTGCATGCAAGCAGAATAGCTCTTTTAACCGTATCTGGAAAGCGCTCCACTTAGCGGCACTATTTTCACCGATAAACGCGCGTTCGCATCAAGGGGGAGGGCTCTTCACCTTGCCGGCAAGCCGACCTGTTTTAATACGGCAGGGTTTCGTTGCTATTGCGGTCCCGTGCCGTCCCCAAAAAACTCCCGTATCAAAAAATCTTCGAGTCCGGCGTTGTCTTC
>DAIAMA010000380.1 GCA_027438535.1 bacterium | reverse complement strand
AGCCGACAATTGAGATGCTGGCAGTACGCGCCATATTTGGTGCTCTTTAAATATGTGCCGGTAGCAGAGCGCTAACCGGTGTGCCATAGCGCATCGTCACAAAAATGAAACGCGGGCGATCGCATTCGTTGACAAATCCCGAATGGCATATTACCGTATGTCATAACAACGCACGATGCGGTTCTCGATGCGTCTCGGAAATAAGTGCCGAAGATTAAAAAAGCCAAAGGGGGGAAGATGCGCATCGCGTCTATTGTTGTGGCCTATATTCGCGCGAATTACCCGCGAGGCAGAAAGCCATCTTTCTCCTGCCCTGCTGTTTGTCTCGGCTTCCTCACCGCGCTACTCCTAAGGAAACTCTGCAAAAGTCATCGAATCCCCAAGTTGTGCGTTGAATCGTGAACACGACTGGGAGGAAACCGAATGCGACAACAAACCTTTGCCGAAGGCACATTCGAAGTGTATGCCAAGCCCACGCGGCGCGCGGCATTTCTGGCGGACATGGAACGCGTGGTGCCGTGGCCTGAACTGTGTGCCGTGATCGCGCCGTTTTACCCCAAGGGCGAAGGCGGCCGGCCGACCGTGGGCTTGGAGCGCATGCTGCGCATCTACTTCCTGCAGCAATGGTTCAACCTCTCCGACCCGGCGGTGGAAGAAGCGCTGTACGACTCGGTGTCCATGCGCCGCTTCGTCGGCATTGACCTGGGACGCGAAGCCGCGCCGGACGAGACCACCATTCTTCGCTTCCGGCACTTGCTGGAGAAGCACAGTCTTGGCAAGAAGCTGTTCGAACAAGTGCACCGGCACCTGGAAGCGCAAGGCATGAAGGTGGCGCGCGGCACCATCGTCGACGCCACGATCATTTCCGCACCAAATATGGCGCGTACTGCCGGCATCTCAATTGCCGGCAC
>DAIAMA010000037.1 GCA_027438535.1 bacterium | reverse complement strand
CGCCAAGAAAAAAACCCGCACCAGCTTTGCTAAAACCAAGCCGCAGCCGGGCGTATTCAAGATCGCAGCGATCCAAATGGCTTCCGGCCCGAATGTCGCGGCGAACCTGGATGAAGCCGAGCGCTTGATCGAAATGGCGGCGGTGCAAGGGGCCAAGCTCGTGGCGCTGCCCGAATATTTTCCCGTCATGGGCATGAAGGAAATCATGGGTGCTCATCACGCCTTGCGCGACGTTCAGCACCCCGAGTATGTTATCAAACGCGAAGCCTTGGCTAAACACATCACGAAAATCCAAGGTCAAGCGCCGCGGCAACGATTGCAAGCTTAACAGCCCCAGCAACTTGCCGACGCCGGGATCCAGCTTCATGAATTGTCCGCGATGCGCTTCGAGCTTCATGTCGCCGCCCAAGCTCGCCAGATTGAAATCCTGCGGACCGCCGCGCCAGTTGAGGCTGCCCGTCAACTTTGATGTGCCCCCCTTGATGCGATCCGGATACCCCATGCGCGCCAGAAACCTGCCCACATCGTTCACCTCGAGATCGACATTCAGCTTGGTTTGCGGCTGGGCAAGCCAGCTTTGCCATAGGCCATCGGCGTTAAATGCGCCTTCCGGGTTCGTGATGCGCAAACGCTCGATGCGCCAATCGTTTCCTTGTTTGTGCGCGAGCAACTCCAGTTTGCCGAGTTTAGCTTGTTTCAACTGGAAATTATCGATCGCGATATCCAGTGCCGGCAAATTCAAATCGCGCCCGCCGGCCGGTAGCACGCCTCTCGGCGGCGCCGCATCGGGATAAACCAAGTGCTTGAAGCGCGCCACCAGGCTGCCGCCATCGCTTTCGCGCCAATGCAATTCGCCTTGCATTTCATCGCTTTCTACCGCCGCTTGCCAGGCATCGCGCTGGGTCAAGGCGTTCAGGTTGAAATGATTGAAGCGGCGGCCCAGGAAATCCAGCGTCTTCACTTTTACCCGCACGCCGGCCAAGGGCAATAACGCCGGCTCTCCGCCGGCGGGCAGGAGGCTGCGCCACAAATCGGCATCGAATTGTTCCAGTTCGCCCTCGACCCATACGCCCGGCTGCGTTGGCGCCGCGGCCGGCGTTGCGCCAAGACGAATTTGGCCCGCTTCGATCCTGCTCTTATCGTCCGCCAGGGTGCGGCTGAGTTGCGCCGAAAGGATGTTACCCAGACTCAGCGTCAGCGCATCATGGCCCGCATCGACAAAACGCCGCTCGATCTTCAACGGCAGGCTGGTTTGCGCCGGTTTAGTCAGCGGATAAGGCAGATCGGAAGCAAGGCCGGTAAGCGTCGATGTCAGTACCATATTCGCCGCCTGCTTACGCACCGCCATCGAAGCCGACCATGCGGCCGCGCCTTTTAAGCGCTGGACGAGCACGCCCGGATAAGCTTGCTGCAAGCCGGCCGCGCTGAAACGTCCGGCCGCGCTCAGCCGCACCAAGCCATCGGCGGCGGCATGCGCGCTAATCGTCACCGGCCCGCCCAAGAGCTGGGCAGTAATTCTCGGGATCGTTAAAGTGCGCTCGGTGAAATCGACTTTGCCGCTGGTTTGCTCCAGTGCCGGTCCCGGGGTGCTTAGCCAAAACTTATTTCCCGCGAACTGATAGCTCCCCGCGACATGCATGTCCTGCAAGCGGTTGATCGGCATGCGCAGAGAGAGCATGAGCTTACCCGATCCCTCGACTTTTACTTGCGTGATCAGTCGATCGATTTTTTGCGCCAGCGGACTGGCCGCGATGAAATGCAACAGATCCGAAGTGTCACCTTGTGTCGCACCGTCGATTTCCAGCACGGGATCGTGATGCGACAAGTCGGCGATCACGGTTTTGACTTGCGTAATGCGCGTATTCAGTATGGTGCCTTGCGACGCGCTGATTTCCATGCGGTTGCCGTGAAAATCCAAGAATGCCTGGAGCTGCTCGATGCGCGGCCAATCCGGCGCATACTGCAAAGTGGCGCCCTTCACTTTCGCCGTCACCTGGAAGATGCCATTGCGATCGTCCACGAAGGGAAACTGATCGAGCGGGCCTTTGAGCTTGACGCGCACGTCTTCCGCCACGCCTTGCACCAAGGCATTTTGTAGCCAGGCATACGTGCCTTCGCCCACCACGCGCGGCAGATATTGATACACCGCCGCGCCTTCCACGCGCGCCATGCGGCCCTCGATATCGGCATAACCCGCGCCGCCGGGCGAGGAGTCATAGCTGCCCGATGCGCTGCCGCTGACCTGCGCATTGGAAAAGCGCGCCTGGGCTATCGTCAAATGCACACGCTGATTTTTGATGCGCCAAGTCGCGGCGGCATTCATCTCATCGAATTGCAGCACTTGCCGAAACACGCGCGGCAAATCCAATGCGGCTTGTTTCCCGGCGAGCTTGATCGCGCCGCCGGTCTGATCCGCTTGCAAGGTACCGCTCACATGCGCGAACCCGGGCAGCTTGCCCAGCGCTTGAATGCCCAGATTGCTAAACTCGCCTTTGAGGCTGTATTCCTGAGGAGATTCCTTCGGCCCCTGCCATTTCAACGCCAGCGATTTAAATGTGCCTTGCGGCGACCAGGCGTTGAGTTGTTTGCGCTGTGCTTCGCTCAAGGGCAAATAATCAGCCAGCGCCAATAGCGGCGCGATGTCCAGCCGTTCGGCGCGGAATTCGCCTTGCTCCGGCAATGATCCTTGCGCCACCTCGTAGCGCGCGAGCACATTCTGCGTCGCGAAACGCCGCCCCGGGCCGGCATCGAGCGCGATTTGCTTCGCATTGAATTCAAAACCACGCGCCAGCTCACGCCATCCCAACTGACCGCGCAGTTGCGCTACTTCGAGTTCGGGCAGCTTTCTGCCCAGCCGCGCCTTTACGTCTTGCAAGCGAACCCAAGCGGAGAGCGCGGTCGGCCGCCCCTGCTTGAACTCGCTCCATAATTGCAATGCGCCGCGCCCCTGGTTAATGCGATAAGGCAGATTCACCCAGGCCCGCCACGCCGCGATATCGGTATCGCCGAGATTGGCGTACAGCGCACCTGTCCACGCCTGCAAGCGTTCCAGCGACGCACCACGCAAATCGCCGCGGATATCCAAGGTCGAAGCGAGCGCCTTGGGTGCCGAGGCCAGTAGGCCGAAGCGATGATGCTTGCCGCTGTTCTCCACGCGCAACCCGACATCGCTCAGGATCAGCGGCGGCGCGCCGCGCAGATTATCGCGCCATTCTATCGTGGCATGATTAACCTGAACCATGTCCTGACGCAGCAGCCAATCACCGAAGCCGCCTGGCTGGCTGACATCGTTCAACACCATGCCGGAAATATAGATCAAGCCATTCGGCTCGCGTTTGATCTCGATATGCGGGCGGGCGATCTCCAAACGATGCAGGCGCAATTCCGCCACCAGCAGCGAAGACCAAGAAAGCGTGGCATCGACACGATCGAATGAAAGCGCCGGATGCCCGGTGCGATCATACACCACCACTTGTCCTAGCTTGAGATGGGGACGCAAGCCGTTCCAATTCGCGTCAATAGTCGCAATGCTGATTTGCTGCCCTGCGGCTTTGGAGATTTGCGCTTCGATGTCGGTGCGATAATGCGTGATCTCGGGCAGTATCCACCAGCGCAGGGCGATCACCGTCAGTGCGAACGCCAATATCCCCGCCATCGCGGCGTAAAACACTATGCGGCGCAAAAGGGGAAGTTTCGAAGCCAAGATCATGATGAGGAAAAAGCTTAATTATGCCTGGTTTAGCGGGTAAAGGGAGCTTACGCCAGGAAGCCGGTACGCATTGTACGAAAGACCGCTCAACGCCGATTTAATTCCGCCGCCCGCTAAAATACCCCCGGCGGGTTGGCACCCTACCCGTCAAGCGTACCGCTTAACCGCCTAGGCTGCGCTGCCGCCGTGTTTCATATAGGCATATCCCGCTCGCCACCGAGACATTCAAGCTATCGACGCTACCGAACATGGGGATGCGTACCAGCTCGTCACAGTGCTCGCGGGTCAGGCGGCGCAGGCCCTCGCCTTCCGCGCCCAGCACCCAGGCGACGGCGCCCGTCAATTTGGCGCCGAACAAATCTTTCTCGGCGTCGCCCGCGGCCCCCATGATCCATACTTCTTGCTCTTTGAGTTCGCGCAAGCTGCGCGCGAGGTTGGTGACGGGAATGAAGGGCACCACGTCGGCGGCACCCGAAGCCACTTTGCGTACCGTGGCATTCACGCCCACCGCGCGGTCTTTGGGCGCGATCACGGCATGCGCGCCGAGCGCATCGGCCAGGCGCAAGCACGCGCCGAGATTGTGCGGGTCTTGCACGCCATCCAGCACCAGCAGCAGTGCCGGCTCGGTAAGCACCGCGAGCACATCGTCGATGGAGACCGCGAGTTTGATCGCGGTGACGCGCGCGACGCAGCCTTGATGCTTGTCGTTGCCCACCATGCCGTCGAGGCGCTTGCGCTCCACCGGCAAGGTACGTACCTTAAGCTGCTCCGCGAGCAGCAGCAGATTGCGCGCACGCTGGTCTTGGCGCTCGGCATCGATATAGAGTTCGGTCACGCTCTCGGCGTGGCTGCGCAAGCGGCTTTGCACCGCGTGGAAGCCGTAGATGAATTCATTGGCGGCCATTAGCGGCGCTTTCGTTTCGGCGCACGCGCCGGGGCGGGTTCATGCTGCGCATCCGCTAAACTAAAATCGATGCGGCTGGTTTCCAAATCGACACGCGCGATTTTGACTTGCAAACGATCGGATAAGCGATATACATGATGCGTGCGCTCGCCGGTCATGGTGTGGCGCGCCGCATCGAATTGATAATAATCGTTGCCGAGCTCGGAGACGTGCACCAGCCCCTCCACATACACCCCATCGAGCGACACGAAAATACCGAAGCTGGTCACGCCGCTGATGGTGCCCGCGAAAATCTCGCCCACCCGGTCTTGCATGTAAAAGCATTTCAGCCATTGCTCGACGTCACGCGTGGCATCGTCCGCGCGGCGCTCGGTCATGGAGCAGTGCGTGCCCAGTTCGCGCCAATTGCCGGGTGCGTACTGTTGTCCTTTCAGTACCGCTTTAATCGCGCGGTGCACCAGCAAATCCGGGTAGCGCCGGATGGGCGAAGTGAAGTGCGTATAGGACTCGTAAGCCAAGCCGAAATGCCCGGCATTCTCCGGGTTGTACTGCGCTTATTTGAGCGAGCGCAGCATCACGGTTTGCAGCAATTGCGCATCGGGACGGGGTTTAATTTTCTCCAGCAACGCCGCGTAGTCCTTGGCGTGCGGCTTATCGCCGCCGGGCAGAGAAAACCCGAAGCCCTTGAGAAAATCGCGCAGGGCTTCCAGCTTTTCCGGCGTGGGGCCCTCATGCACCCGGTACAAGGTGGGGTGCTCGTGGCTTTGCAAAAAATCCGAGGCGCATACATTGGCCGCCAGCATGCATTCCTCGATGATGCGATGCGCGTCGTTGCGCATCACCGGCTGGATGCGCTCGATCTTGCCTTGCTCGTTGAAAATCATTTGGGTTTCGATGGTCTCGAAATCGATCGCGCCGCGCTTGCCCCGCGCCTTGGCGAGCGCGTGATACAGCTTGTACAGATTCTGCACATGCGGCAGTACGCTGGCGTATTGCTTGGCCATGTCGCCCTTGGGCGCTTCCAGCATTTCCCATACTTTATTGTAGGTGAGCCGCGCGTGTGAGTGCATCACCGCCGGGTAAAACTGGTAGTGCGCGATCTCCCCATTGGCGGCGATATCCATATCGCACACCATGCACAGCCTATCCACTTCGGGCAGCAGCGAGCACAAGCCGTTGGAGAGCGCTTCGGGCAGCATCGGGATCACGCGCCGCGGGAAATACACCGAGTTGCCGCGGCTCAGGGCCTCGCGGTCGAGCGCATCGCTTGGCTGCACATAGTGACTCACATCGGCGATCGCGACGACTAAGCGCCAGCCGCGCCCTTGCTTGGCGCAATACACGGCGTCGTCGAAATCGCGCGCGGTTTCGCCATCGATGGTGACCAGCGGCAGATCGCGCACGTCCTCGCGTCCTTCCAAATCCTGTTTGCGCACGCCCTTGGGCAATTTCTTGGCCAAGCGCTCGATCTCGGCCGAGAATTCATGCGGCAATTCGTGCTTGCGCAGCGCGATTTCGATTTCCATGCCGGGATCGGCGTAATTGCCGAGCACTTCGACGATGCGCCCGATGGGCTGGGCATGGCGGTTCGGCTGCTGAATGATTTCCACCACGACCACTTGACCCGGTTTGGCTTGCTTGTCGCCGCCCGGCTCCACCAAAATATCTTGGTTGATGCGTTTGTTTTCCGGCACCACGCGCGCGATGCCGTGTTCCGAGATCAAGCGGCCGACGATTTTGCTATTGGCCCGCTCCAGCACTTCGACAATCGCCCCTTCCGGCCGGCCGCGCCGGTCGACGCCGATGGCGCGCGCCACGACGCGGTCGCCGTGCAGCACCTTTTCCATTTCGCGCGTGGCCAGAAACAGATCGGCACTGCCGTCATCCGGCACCAAAAAGCCGTAACCGTCCGGATGGCCTTGCACGATGCCGGGAATCAAATGCAGCTTGTCCATGATGCACAGCGCGCCCTTGCGATTGCGCATGAGCTGGCCGTCGCGCTCCATGGCGTCGATGCGGCGCGCGAAAAAGCTCATCTCGTCCGGCTGAATCGCGAGCAATTCGGCGAATGCGTCCAAGGCGACCGGCACGCCTTGCGCCTCCAGTAATTCCATCATGTACTCACGGCTCGGCAGCGGCTGGCCGTATTTGGCCTGCTCGCGTTCCAGGAAGGGATCCTTCAAACGGATTTTCGGGAGCTTGGGAAGTTTAGGTTTCGTTGACAATTCGGGGGTTTCCTATAGAATTCGCAGCCTTGGTTTCGGCCAGCCCAGATGGCGGAATTGGTAGACGCACATGGTTCAGGTCCATGCGGTGGCAACACTGTGGAGGTTCGAGTCCTCTTCTGGGCACCAAAATATAAAGGGCGGTTCCTTTTGAACCGCCCTTTTTCATTTGCTTACTCAAACGGGTGACGCATCACTATCGTTTCTTCGCGGTCGGGGCCGGTTGAAATAATATCCACCGGCACTTCGCACAATGCTTCCACGCGCTTTAAATAGGCGCGCGCCGCGGCCGGCAGGTCATCGTAACGCTTGATGCCGACGGTGCTCTCGGTCCAGCCCGGCATATCCTCGTAAATCGGTTCGCATTCGGCGAGCGTTTCCGCGCCCACCGGCAGGATATCGCTGTGACCGCCGGCTAGCTTGTAGCCGGTGCAAAGACGCAAGGTTTCCATGCCGTCCAGCACATCGAGCTTGGTCACGCACAGCCCGGATACGCCGTTGATTTGAATCGAGCGTTTCAAGGCCGCTGCATCGAACCAGCCGCAACGGCGCGCGCGGCCAGTGGTCGAGCCGAACTCGTGCCCGCGCTCGGCCAAATGCTTGCCGATATCGTCGAACAACTCCGTGGGGAACGGCCCGGAGCCGACGCGTGTGGTGTAGGCCTTGGTGATGCCCAGCACGTAATGCAAGGTATGCGGCCCGACGCCCGCGCCGGTGGCGGCGCCGCCAGCAGTGCAATTGGACGAGGTGACGAAGGGATAAGTGCCGTGATCGATGTCGAGCAGCGTGCCTTGCGCGCCCTCGAACAGCAAGTTATGCCCGGCTTTATTCGCCTCGTACAATTGACGCGGCACATCGCCCAGCATCGGCCGGATGCGTTCGGCCAAGGCCATGGTCTCGTCCAGCGTCTTGTGGAAATCCACGATGGGCGCATTAAAATAATTTTTCAGCACGAAGTTGTGATAGTCGAGTACTTCGCCCAGCTTGGCGGCGAAACGTTCGCGGTGAAATAACTCCTGCATGCGGATAGCGCGGCGCGCGACCTTGTCCTCATATGCCGGGCCAATGCCGCGCCCGGTGGTACCGATCTTCGCCGCGCCCTTGGCCGCTTCGCGCGCATGGTCCAGCGCCACGTGGTGCGCCAGAATCAGCGGGCAAGCTTCGGAAATAATCAGCCGGCCGCGCACTTCCACGCCGGCCTTTTCCAGCATATCCACTTCTTCCATCAGCGCGTGCGGCGAAACCACCACGCCGTTGCCGATGTAGCACTTCACGCTGTCGCGCAAAATACCGGAGGGAATCAGATGCAGGACGGTTTTCTTGCCGCCCACCACCAGCGTATGCCCGGCATTGTGCCCGCCCTGGAAGCGCACCACGCCTTGCGCATGATCGGTCAGCCAATCGACGATCTTGCCTTTGCCTTCATCGCCCCATTGCGTACCGATTACGACTACGTTTTTTGTCATGTCACTTACCTTATTTCCAATCATTCGAGCGTTGCGGGCCGCTCATGAGCAGCCCCTACAAAGAGTTATTCGACTTCCCACGCACCGTTTTTCAACACCAAACGGCGATCGCAGCGGGCTTCCGCGCGATGCGCGGCTTGCCCCGGCAATTCCACCACCACGACCTCACCCGCGCCGCGCAACGCCTCGATCTTGGCCGCTAGCGCGCTATCCGCGCTATGTGGCGCGAGAATGCCGCGCGCTTCCGGCGGTAATTTCATGTACGGCGCCAGCGCGCGTAAATCCAGCGAAAATCCGGTCGCGCTGCGCGCGCGGCCGAATACTTGGCCCACGTTGTCGTAACGTCCACCTTGCGCCACCGCGCAAGCCGAGCCCTGGGCATAGGCGGCAAACACCACACCGCTGTGATAGTTGTAACCGCGCAATTCCGCCAGGTCGAAATATAACTCGGCACCGCCGGCCGCTAAATCGTCGGCCAGCGTCTCCAAGGCATCCAAGGCGCGCCCGATTTCCGGCAATGTAGGCAATACTCGCGCGGCACGCGCCAAGGCTTCGCGCTGGCCATACAAGGTGGGCAGCGCAAGCAGCGCATCGCGTATGCTAGCGTGCATATCGCGCGTCAATTCGCCTATGGCCGGCACATCCTTGGCTTGCAGCGCACGAAACAACTCGGCTTCCCGTTCCGCGCTTGGCTGCGCGGCGTGCATCAAGGCGCGAAAAATGCCGACATGCCCGAGATCCAAATGCACCGACT
>DAIAMA010000379.1 GCA_027438535.1 bacterium | reverse complement strand
CCGCCATAGTTGCCTTCCTCGATATATTTCTTGGCGTTATCCCACGCACCCCCGCCGGTGGTCATGGAAATAGCGACGAAAATACCGGTGACGATGGCGCCCATCAGCACGCCGCCCAAGGCTTGCGCCCCGAGCGTCAGCCCCACCACCACCGGCACCAGCACCGGCAACAGCGAGGGAATCATCATCTCCTTGATCGCCGCTTTGGTGAGCATATCCACTGCCTTGGAATAATCCGGCTTGGCCGTACCCGCCATAATCCCCGGGATTTCCTTGAACTGGCGGCGCACTTCCACCACCACCGAGCCTGCGGCGCGACCCACGGCCTCCATGCCCATGGCGCCGAATAAATAAGGCACCAAGCCGCCGATAAAGAGGCCCACGATCACCATATGGTTGGAAAGATCGAATAGCGTCGTCACCCCGCCCAGATGCGCTTGTAGCGTATGCGTGTAATCGGCGAACAGCACCAGCGCGGCCAGACCGGCCGAGCCGATGGCGTAACCCTTGGTGACCGCCTTGGTCGTGTTGCCCACGGCGTCGAGCGGATCGGTAATGTTACGCACCTCGTCCGGCAGATCGGCCATTTCGGCGATGCCGCCGGCGTTGTCGGTCACCGGGCCGTAGGCATCGAGCGCGACGATGATGCCGGTCATGCTGAGCATGGCCGTCGCCGCGATCGCGATCCCGTATAGGCCGGCTAAGGAATAGGCGCCCAGTATGGCCGCGCATACCGCCAGCACCGGCAAGGCGGTGGATTTCATGGACACGCCCAAACCGGCGATCACGTTCGTGCCATGGCCGGTAGTGGAAGCTTGTGCGATATGGCGCACCGGGGCGTATTCGGTCGCGGTGTAGTACTCGGTGATCAAGACCATCGCGGCGGTCAATGCCAAACCGATGAGCGTTGCATAGTAGAGCGC
>DAIAMA010000378.1 GCA_027438535.1 bacterium | reverse complement strand
GACGACAAATCGCGCCCAGTGCCACTGCATTTGCGCAATGCGCCGACCAAGCTGATGAAAGAATTGGGTTACGGCCATGCTTACCGCTACGCGCATGACGAGCCGGAAGCCTATGCCGCGGGCGAGCAGTATTTCCCTGAGGATATGCCCGTGGTCAGCTTCTACGAACCCACGTCACGCGGCCTGGAATCGAAAATTGCCGAGCGCCTGGCGCACTTGCGCGAACTTGATCGAAAAGCAAAGAAGAAATGATTTGCCACAGAGATCACAGAGCACACAGAGAGAAAACGGATGGCCGATGACGCGACCGAGCGAATTATAGGCGCCGCGATTGAGGTGCATCGTCATCTTGGGCCAGGCTTGCTGGAATCAGTATATGAAGGCGCGCTGTGCCATGAGATGGATTTGCGCAATCTCAAATATCAGCGAC
This sequence comes from bacterium, assembly GCA_027438535.1. Lineage (GTDB taxonomy): Bacteria > Pseudomonadota > Gammaproteobacteria > Burkholderiales > Thiobacteraceae > RBG-16-58-11. The sequence goes on along the minus strand of DAIAMA010000378.1, from coordinate 504 downwards.
AACTTGAAGTGCCGGTACGATACAAAGAGGTTATTCTGCAGGGGCAGCGTTTAGATTTGCTGGTAGAGAATGAGATCGTCGTAGAGATTAAGGCGGTTCGTGCTATGAATGAAGTATTTGTGGCGCAAACTTTATCGTATCTCAAAGCGACAGGCTTGCAGCGTGCTTTACTAATCAATTTTGGAGAGAAGAGACTTGCACAGGGTATCCGCCGTCTTTCTCTGTGACCTCTGTGATCTCTGTGGCAAAAAGGTTCTGAAAAAATGTTAGACGTTCAACTCCTCCGTAACGATTTAGATGCCGTGGCGCAACGCCTCGCCGCGCGCGGCTACCAGTTGGATGTAGTGCATTTCCAAGAGTTGGAACAGGAGCGCAAGTCGATACAGATTCGCACGCAGGAACTCCAGGCCAAGCGCAATCAAACCTCGAAGCAAATCGGTAGCGCCAAATCCAAGGGCGAAGATGTTTCGGCCATCATGGCCGAGGTGGCGAACCTGGGCGATG
>DAIAMA010000377.1 GCA_027438535.1 bacterium | reverse complement strand
TCCCCCTTGGGCATGCCGCCATAGAAGTCCTTCGAGCCCGAGCCGCGAATGCGCACCGGCCGCCGGCGCGCGACGGCCTGCTGAATGGCTTCGGTAAATTGCTCGAGGATGGCGTTCATTTCAAAATCGTGGCACGCCCGGAAACTTCGCTTGCCCTTGATGCACATGCATCGCGCCATATTCGGCGCAGCGATGCAGGGTCGGCACGGCCTTGCCGGGGTTGAGCAAGCCTTGCTCGTCCCACGCCGCTTTCACCGCATGGAACTTCATTAATTCCTTGGTTTGAAATTGCACGCACATCTGGTCGATCTTTTCCACCCCTACACCATGCTCGGCGTGATTACCGAAGTGACGGTAAAGCTGCTGCCGAAACCGGCGCGCGCGCAAGTCATCATGGCCGGTTTCGATGACGTCGAAAAAGCCGGTGCCGCCGTCGCCACCCTGATTTCCGCCGGTATTATTCCCGCCGGGCTGGAGATGATGGATAAGCCCGCAATTCATGCCGCCGAAGATTTCGTGCACGCCGGCTATCCGCTGGATGCGGAGGCGATTTTGTTGTGCGAGTTGGATGGCACGAATGAGGAAGTATCAGAAGAAATCAAGCGCGTGCACGATATTTTTCAGTCCGGCGGCGCCACCAGCTTGCGCACCGCGCGCGACGACGCGGAACGGCTCGTCTTCTGGGCCGGACGCAAGGCGGCGTTTCCGGCGGTAGGGCGGCTTTCGCCCGATTACTATTGCATGGACGGCACGATTCCGCGCAAGCGGCTATCGGAGGTGTTGGGGCGCATTCGCGATTTTTCCCGGCACTATGGTTTGCGAGTGGCGAATGTATTCCATGCCGGCGACGGCAATTTACATCCCTTGATTTTATACGATGCCAACAAGCCGGGCGAACTCGTGCGCGCCGAAGCCTTTGGCGCCAAGATTCTGGAATTGTGCGTG
>DAIAMA010000376.1 GCA_027438535.1 bacterium | reverse complement strand
GATTATCGTCGGCAGCGTCGTTTCACTGCATCACAAATTGAAGTGGTTCAATCCCAAGGATTCGAAAGATAAACTGGAAGCGGCGCCGCTAGAGGAAGAAAAAACGCATTAAGCCAATGCCTTATTTTACGGGCAGCACGATGACAAACGAGGTGCCGCCGAGCGCGCTATCGGTCAACATGATATTGCCTTGGTGCAATTCGATGAAGGCTTTGACCAGGCTCAAGCCCAGGCCAGTGCCAGGCAAGGTGCGGCTAGGATCGACACGCACGAATCGATCGAAGACCTTCTTGCGCATATCCGGCGGTATCCCCGGGCCGCTATCATCCAAGCGAATCTCCGCTTTGTCGTCTTTCAGTTCGACGACAAGGGTGATCCGCCCGCCTTCCGGCACGTACTTCACCGCGTTGTCGAGCAAATTGGAGAGCGTCTGCGCCAAGAGTTGCCGGTCGCCTTCGATCATCAGCTTGGCAGGAATGTGCGCATCGAAGATTTGACCTTTATCTTCCGCCAGCGGACCGTACAATTCGACGATATCCTCCAGCAACTGCGAGAGGTCAAGCGGCTTTTTACGAATTTTCAGGCTGCCCGCCTCGGCCTGGCCGAGCGAGAGCAGCGACTGGAAAATTTCCTGCATATTTTGCAATTCCCCTAGCACCCGCTCCAAGGTCAGCCGGTATTGCTTCGGATCGTTTTCTTGTAGCGTCACTTCGACGTCGGCACGCAGACGGGTTAAGGGGCTGCGCAAATCGTGGGCGATATTGTCGCTGACTTGGCGGATACCCTGGAACAGCTTCTCCATCTTATCCAGTATCGCATTCATATTGGTGGCGAGCACCGAAAACTCGTCGTTCCCCTTTACCGGCATGCGGCTTGCCAAGTTTCCGGAATTGACGATTTTCATCGCCATTTGGTTGAATGATTCGATTTGTGATGCAGTGAAACGACGCTGCCGACGATAATT
>DAIAMA010000375.1 GCA_027438535.1 bacterium | reverse complement strand
CGCCCGACGCATACGATGTGATCATCCCGGCGCACGGCTTATAATAGCGTCTTTGTAGGTGCTATTTTTCTAGGTTTTTAAGAGCGCATTGGCGGCGGCAGGATTGAGTGTCTCGGCCGGATGGAGCACGACCGCGCGCCTGCCTGCACAATGGCTGGAGAGGTTGACGAAATCATGCAAAGCGCGCACCTGAGCAATGGATATCTCGCGCTTCTTGCGGCTGGCGCCCTCCTCCGCCTCAGCGTCTTCGTCCTCCCCGGCAAAGGGTTCCAGGAGGCGGAAATCCGGGTGACTCCCTTGGGCGAACCAATGGCAGGCGCGGCATTGTCCGCACGCATGGCCATCGCTGCCGGGCCTTTCGCACAGCCATGCCGCGGCAAGCGCCAGCGCGAAGTCGCGCTTGCCGATGCCGCGCGCACCTTCCAGCAGCAAGGCATGCGGCAAGCGCTCCGGATGCGCGGTAAAGCCTTGCCATAGCGTATCAAGCCAGGGGTACATACTCATAACACGTGCTCGAGCAAGCCGGTCAATTCGGTTTGAATGTCGGAAGAAATATCCAATAAAGCTAATCCTGCCACCGGAGCGCGGCCCGGTGTGCTATCGCTCAGCATCAAGGAAAAATCGGCGTTGTACGCCGCTTACATGCCCTATCTCAAATACGGTGGAATTTTTATTCCCACCAATAAAACCTATCGCATCGGCGATGAGGTGTTCATGTTGCTGACTTTGATGACCGATCCGAATAAGCTACCGGTGGCGGGGCGGGTAGTGTGGATCACCCCCATCGGCGCCCAAGGCGGGAAAACCCAAGGCATAGGCGTAGAATTCGCCGCCAACGAGAGCGGTACCGCCGCGCGCAATAAGATCGAAGGCTTGCTTGGTGGCTCGCTGAAGTCTACGCGCCCGACGCATACGATGTGATCATCCCGGCGCACGGCTTATAATAGCGTCTTTGTAGGTGCTATTTTTCTAGGTTT
>DAIAMA010000374.1 GCA_027438535.1 bacterium | reverse complement strand
AAAAGCGTGTTGTTGTCCCTGGCGTTGCGCCCAGAACCGTCGTAGTTGTCGCTGGCGCCGTGGAATTTGCTATACGCGGTGCGCGTGCCGATCGCCGGCATGGCATTGATCCCGCTGCTGTTCGGTTTGCCGCTGGTACTTTCGCCGGCGCATATCGTGTTCCTGGAGCTGGTCATCAATTCCGCGTGCTCGATCGTGTTCGAAGCCGAACCGGAAGAACGCGGCATCATGGAGCGTCCGCCGCGCCGCCCCGATGCGCCCTTGTTCGGGCTGCGCACGGTATTGCTGGCAGTGGCGCAAGGCGCGAGCGTGCTCCTCGCCGTCGCAACGGTGTACGCCATCGCCCTGCATCGCGGCTTGGGCGCGGACGAATCGCGCGCGCTGGCATTCACCACCTTGGTCATCGGCAACCTGAGCTTGATTTTGACCAATCGCTCTTGGTCGCGCACCCTCTTCACCTCGCTATTTAGTCCCAATCCCGCGCTGTGGTGGGTGCTGGGCGGCACGCTCGCACTGCTTGCGCTGGTGCTCTACCTGCCCGGATTGCGCGCGCTGTTCGGCTTCGCCGCGCTGCAGGGCGACGATCTGTTATTGTGTCTGGCGGCGGGCACGTCCGGCATTTTGTGGTTCGAATTATTCAAGTTGATACACGGTAGGCGAAGCTTGCGCGATTAGTCGTACGAAAACATTGCATGTGCATAGACAGCAAGCGGTAGCGCTCCAATAAAAAGACATGCAGGTCTTCTTGTATTTATTAAAAGCTTGTCTACAATTCATTTAAAGCGGCATTTGGATCATCACTATGAAAGGAATCGCGATGTGCACAATCGACATAAAATTCAAGGACGGCTGGAACAAAGCTATAGTGATGTGCTCAAGTATTGTCGTGGGTATAGCGGCTTTACTTCCTTTAGCGGCGCAGGCATTACCCGCCTTCGCCCGCCAAACCGGCCAGAACTGCGTGGCCTGTCATGCCGGCG
>DAIAMA010000373.1 GCA_027438535.1 bacterium | reverse complement strand
AAGCCGCATGAGGTTTGCAACGATTCGATATCGAGCACCACGACTTGGCGCGCGCCGGGAATGGGTGGAAAGCCGCGGTAGAGATTCTCCCATGCCGCATCGTTAGGACGCACCAGCGTGCCTTTGCCATACAGCCGCAGAATCAGCGGCGGCCCCTCGAAGCTGCAAAACATCAGCGTTAAGCGGCCATCGGCGCGCATATGCGCGGCGGTTTCCGCGCCGCTACCGGTGAGATCAAGATAAGCGACGCGCGTTGGGTTCAAGATGCGCAAGGTTTGCAGCCCCTTGGGCGAGAGATTGATGCGGCTATCCGCAGTGGCGCTAGCGGTGAAGAACAAATGCTGCGCGCGGATAAATTCCGTCAGTTCTTCGGTCAAAGCCGGGTAAAATTTCGCCATCTTTTATTCCTTTGAATAGCTATCGGAGCAGGATAGGGCAGTGGGGTACAAACGTAAAGCACGCGTAGTATTCCTGAGCAGCGGCGACTTATGCCGCGCCATGCTGGCGGCTGTATTCGCGAACACCGGCGGTGCGGAATTCATGGAGGCGCGCGCCATGGTGCTGCATCCCGTACCGCCGGCGCCGGCGCTCGTGAGCGCGTTGCGCGAAACCGGCGTGGCGCTTGCCGATCACATGCCGGCCCCATTCGATGCCGAAACGCTGGCATGGGCGGATTTGATAGTGACGTTGGATGCGGTGGCGGATCGTGCCTGCCCCGCCGTGCCAGAATGGGCGCAAAAGCGCTACTACCCTTTCGCGCATCCCACCGACATCGAGAGCTTGCGGCAGGTGCGCGATGCCATTAAACGGCGGGTGGACGGGATGGTGGGCGGCATGGCGATGATCGCCTAAGTCGCGAGTCCCTGCTGCGCCAGAAATTTATGCAGCACATCCAGCCGCACCAAAGTGTCATTCATTTCCAGCATGCTTTGTTTGGCGTTGGCCTTGATCGGCATGATTTCCGCGAGGCGGTAGCTCACCCATACGCCATTGTCAAAGGAGAAGG
>DAIAMA010000372.1 GCA_027438535.1 bacterium | reverse complement strand
CTTTGCCGCGCTGGCCAACACACTACACCTGCGCGGCTTTCAAGTATGGCTGATCGGCTCGGTCAAAGACCAGGCCATCGGCGAGGCCATCCAGCGCGCGAGCGCGGGTGCCGCCCGAAATTTATGCGGCGCGACTTCATTGGATCAAGCGATAGATCTACTCGCCTGCGCCCGCGCCGTCGTCAGCAACGATTCGGGACTCATGCACATCGCCGCCGCTCTCGGCAAACCCTTGGTCGCGCTTTACGGCTCATCCAGCCCCGATTTCACACCGCCGCTCTCGGATCGCGCACGCATCCTCAATCTCCACCTTCCATGCAGTCCATGCTTCAAACGCGAATGCCCGCTGGGCCATTTCGATTGCATGATGACGCTTGCGCCGCCACGCGTTCTCGATGCGCTCGCCGAATTGAATTTGCTCTAGGACGGTGCCATAATCGGCCCCCGACCCACTCTCCAGGAGACTATTCATGAAATTGGCGATCCTAGCCGCGGTAACCGCGGTATTCTCGGCGTCCGCTTTGGCTGGCGAGACAACAGTCACCGTGCATAAGATCGACGAAAAAGGCGTGCAGCAAGCGATCGGCACCATTGCGTTCGCCGATACATCGAAGGGTTTAACGATAGCGCCGAACCTGAAGGGGCTACCGCCGGGCCAGCACGGCTTTCATGTGCACGAGAACGGCGACTGCGGCGCCAAGGAAAAAGACGGGAAAATGGTAGCCGGATTGGCCGCGGGCGGCCATTATGACCCGCGTAAGATAGGCAAGCACGAAGGTCCCGGCGGCCATGGCCACATGGGAGATCTGCCGGTACTTCAAGTCGCGGCGAACGGCAGCGCAACGCAAGCGATGACCGCGGCGCATTTAAGCGTGGCGGATATCAAAGGCCGTTCGATTATGATTCACGAGGGTGGCGATAACTACGCCGACCAACCCAAACCCCTCGGCGGCGGGGGCTGGATGAGCCGTAAAGCGCGACCAAGGGTTTGCCGAGAGCGGCGGCG
>DAIAMA010000371.1 GCA_027438535.1 bacterium | reverse complement strand
AACCGATTTCCAGCACTTATACCTATCTGCTGGGTTGCGAGGATACGCGCCTAGCGCTCCTCATCGATCCCGTATTGCCGGCTTGGGAGCGCGATCTGGAAGCGATTCAAGCGCTTGGGCTGAAACTGGCCTACACCGTGGATACCCATATCCATGCGGATCATCTCACCGCCGCCAGCAAGCTCAAACAAATGGTCGGCAGCAAAATCGCCGGCCCCGCGTTGGACCGGCTCCCTTGCACGGATGTTCCTCTCGAAGAAGGCAAACGTTTTCAGGTGGGGAGCATGCAAATCGATCCCCTGCACACGCCGGGGCACACCGACAATCATTTTTCTTACCGGTTGGGCGAGCGCGTGTTTACCGGAGACGCCTTGCTGATCGATGGTTGCGGGCGCACCGATTTTCAAAACGGCGATGCCGAAGCCTTATATCGCTCCATTACGCAGAAATTATTTACTTTACCCGGAGAAATCGCTGCTCGGATACGGGGATACGGCCTATCTCACGATCCAGATTTGTCCGCGAGCGCCGTGAATCCATAAGGTTCCAGGTGCATCGTTTCCAGCGTACCGCCGAGCATGATGATCGTGCCTTTTAGCCGATTGTTGCCGGTATCGGTGAATTCGAACTGGTAAGTTCGCGCGATGGTCAAGCTGCCGCGCGGATCCCGCCTTAGCCTAAGGCTGGCCGCGGCGACGGCGCCATCCAGAAACTGTACGTTTTCTTTAACGCAAAAATCCTTGGCGATGGCGATGGCCGTTTCGCGCACGCCCAGGCTATCCAGCCAAAACCAGGCAATGCCCACGAGGATCAGTAACACCGCCAACTCGGCCATGATGATTTTCTTCTTTTCCTAAACACAGAATGCAAAATGCAATCCGAAACGCGACGGACCATTCGGACAAGCATACCTTAGCGCGCTTGCACAAGCTCGCGCGCTCGATAAAAGAAACCATAAGAAAATCATCCCTGCCGGCTGTGCCCTATCTGATCGCAATACTGCCTAGCCGTCAAATCAGGCCCATGCT
>DAIAMA010000370.1 GCA_027438535.1 bacterium | reverse complement strand
CGCCTGGGTAAGCGCGGGCGCTTCGTTGGTTGCAGCGGCTATCCCGAGTGCGACTACACGCGCAACGCCAATGAAACCGAGGCGGAGCGCGCCGCGGCGCCTGCCGCGGAAGTCATCGAAGGCCGCACCTGCCCTAAATGCGAGGGTGGGCTGGTGATCAAGTCCGGCCCTTACGGCAAATTCATCGGCTGCTCGAACTACCCCAAGTGCCGCTTCATCGAGCCGCTGGAAAAGCCCAAAGATACCGGCGTAGTCTGTCCGGAGTGCAAGAAGGGCAGCCTGATCGAGCGCAAGAGCCGCTACGGCAAGCTATTTTATTCCTGCAATACCTACCCCGACTGCAAATACGCCGTGTGGAATCCGCCCGTCAACGAGCCCTGTCCCAAGTGCGGCTGGCCGCTGCTCACCCTCAAGATCACCAAGCGCCGCGGCACGGAAAAAGTGTGTCCGCAAAAAGAATGCGGCTACGTTGAATTAGTCGCGCCGCCTGCCCCGCCCGAAGATTAAGCCGTAACGCAGGCGAGGGCGCCCGCGTTATCGTCCGCCTTTGATATGAACGACCAGCCTCTTCATCTCCTGCGCAGCGTCTTCGGCTACGCGCAATTTCGCTCACCGCAAGCCGAGGTCATCGCCACGCTAATGGCGGGCCAGGATGCGCTGGTGCTGATGCCCACCGGCGGCGGCAAATCGCTGTGCTTCCAAATCCCCGCCATGGCACGCGCCGGTACCGGCATCGTGGTCTCGCCGCTGATCGCGCTGATGCAAGATCAAGTTGCCGCGCTAACGCAAGCCGGCGTGCGCGCCGCGTTTTTGAATTCCACGCTCGACATGAGCGAGGCGCGCGAGATCGAACAGCAATTGTTACGCGGCGAACTCGATCTGCTCTATGTCGCCCCCGAGCGCTTGATGCTGGAGCGCACGCTGGACTTGCTCGCGCGCGCAAAAATTTCTCTATTTGCCATCGACGAAGCGCATTGCGTTGCCCGATGGGGGCACGATTTCCGTCCCGAATATCGCGCCCTGACGGTGTTGCACGAGCG
>DAIAMA010000036.1 GCA_027438535.1 bacterium | reverse complement strand
ATCAAGGGCGCGAGCAAGGGTTGGCGGCTGGTGAGCGTGACCTTGGCGTGTGCGTAGTAGCCTTTGGGCAAGGACAGGAAGGCATCGTGCGTGAAACCGGCCCGGACTTGATTTGCGCTGCCTTTGTAGACCGGCAGCATGGCCACGGTTTGGCCGGCCGGGTAGAGGCGGTAGGTCTCATAGAATTGGAAGCCGTAGTTGAGCAATTTTTGGCTCTCTGCGGTGCGCGCATTGTCGGAGTTGGCGCCGAGCACCACTGCAATGAGCCGCATTTGGCTGCGCTTGGCGGAAGCGATCAGGCAGTAACCGGCCGATTCGGTGTGGCCGGTTTTCATGCCATCCACGAACGGGTCTTGCCATAGCAGGCGGTTGCGGTTGGGCTGCGAAATATTGTTGTAGCGATATTCTTTAATCGAAAATAAGGGATAGTACTCGGGGAAGTCGCGAATCAGCGCCGCCGCGAGCATGCCCAGATCGCGCGCGGTGGAATAATGCTGGGCATGCGGCAGGCCGGTGGAGTCCGTGAAGTGCGTATTGGTCAGTCCCAGACGCTGGGCCTCGCGGTTCATCAATACCACGAAGGCTTCTTCGCTGCCGGCGATGCCCTCGGCGAGCGTGATGCAAGCGTCGTTGCCGGATTGCACGATCATGCCTTTGAGCAGGTCTTCCACCGCCACTTGCGTATTCGGTTTGAGGAACATGCGCGAGCCTTCCGCGCGCCAGGCTTTTTCTGATACCGGCAAGGTCTGATCCAGCTTCAAGCGGCCTTGCTTCAGCGCGGTGAAAGTCAGGTAGGTGGTCATCAGCTTGGTGAGCGAGGCGGGCTCTACCCGCTCGTCCGGCCGGTGCGCTTGCAGCACTTGGCCGCTTTGGAAATCCATGAGCAAATAAGCATGCGCGGTCACATCGGGCGCGGGCGGCGGGGGCAAGAGCGGTAAATCGGCGGCGTGCGCATAGCCGGTAAATAAAAGCGCGAGTGTAAGAACTAGTGATTTCATAGAGGTCCCGCGGAAAAAGAAAAAGGATAAGGCGCCAATCGGATTGTGAACATTAAACTTAAAAAAAGCGGTTCGCCACAGAGAACACAGAGTTCACAGAGGAAAACCCGTGACTTAGCTCGCTGATCGAACTCACCCAGCGGGTGCGCGGGCGGATATTGTAAAACCCCTTGAATCTCCGTGTTCTCTGTGACCTCTGTGGCAGCATTTGCTTTTTTTAGGTTAAAGGCTATTCAGCCGGGCCAATAAGCTGTGCATTTTTTCGGATTCTTCCGTCTTCAGCATCTTGGCCACGAGCGCGTGAATATCCGGCAAATTGGTCTTGAGCACTTGTTGTTTCACCGCCAGCAAATGTGCCGGATGCATGGAAAATTCGCGCAAGCCGAAGCCGAGCAGCAGGCGCGTGAGCTTGGGGTCGCCGCCCATCTCGCCGCACACCACGACCGGGGTGCCGACGCGGTTGGCGGTGCGAATGGTGTGCGCCACCAATTGCAGCACCGCCGGATGCAGCGGGTCGTACAGGTGCGCGACGGCGTCGTCGGTACGGTCGATGGCGAGCGTATATTGAATCAGGTCGTTGGTGCCGATAGACAGAAAATCCAATTTCTTGGCGAAGCTCTGCACCATCAGCGCGGCGGCGGGAATTTCGATCATGCCGCCGAGCTTGATGGTCTTGTCGTAGGGCGTGGCTTCGACATCCAGGCTTTCCTTGGCGACGCGGATATGGTGCAGCGTTTGATCGAGCTCCGAGAGCGTCGACAGCATCGGAATCAAAATGTGAATCTTGCCGTAATGCGAGGCGCGCAAAATAGCGCGGATCTGAGTGTGGAACAGATGCGGCTCGGCCAGGCACAGGCGGATCGCGCGCAGGCCCAGCGCCGGATTCGCGCTTTGCCCGTGTTCCATTTGCGTGAGCTGCTTATCCGCGCCCAAATCGAGGGTGCGGATGGTGACCGGTAAGCCTTGCAGTCCTTCCGCGACGGTACGGTAGGCCAAATATTGCTCTTCCTCGCTCGGCAAATCGGGCCGGTTCATGAAGAGAAATTCGCTGCGAAACAAGCCGATGCCGGTCGCACCGTTGTCGCGCACCAGCGGCACGTCTTGCGGCAGCTCGATGTTGGCGTGCAGTTCCACGGCCGTGCCGTCGAGGGTGCGGGTGGCCGCACTCGCCAGGCGCTTGAGTTTCTGCTGGTCGATTTCCCATTGATTTTGTTTGAGGCGGTATTCGGCCAGCACGTGTTGATCGGGGTTGACGATCACCACGCCTTGTCCGCCGTCCACGATCAGCAACTCGCGTTCGCGAATTAATTGCCGCGCATGATGCAGCGCCACCACCGAGGGAATATTCAGGCTACGCGCCAGGATCGCGGTATGCGAAGTGGCGCCGCCGACATCGGTCACGAAGGCCGCGAACTGATGGCGCTTGAACAAAATCATATCCGCCGGCGACAAGTCGTGCGCCACCAAAATACTGGCTTCTTCCGGCGTCGTGGCATTGGTGGGCACGCCGGGATGGCCGAGCAGCGCCTTCAGCACTCGCTCCACCACCTGAATCACGTCATTCTTGCGTTCGCGCAAGTAGGTATCTTCGATGTTCTCGAACTGATCGAGCAGATTGTCGAGCTGTTGTGTGAGTGCCCATTCGGCATTGCATTGCTGCGCCTGGATCAATTGCCGCGGTACTTTGGATAGCGACGAATCGTTAAGAATCATCAAGTGCACGTCGAGAAAGGCTTCTACTTCGGGCGGCGCATTCGCCGGAATGTGCGCGCGCATCGATTCCATCTCGTGGCGCGTGGCTTGAATCGCGGCGTCGAAGCGCCCGACTTCTTCGGTGACCAGGTGCTTGGGCAGGGCATAATGCGGCACTTCGAGCGTGGCGTGCGAAACCAGATGCGCGAACCCGATGGCGATACCGCCGGAAACGGCGACGCCGTGCATGGTAAAGCTCATGGCTTGCCCTGCCGCGTGGCGTGCGTGGTCATTCGCCCTCGCCGAATTTATCGTTGATCAAGGCCAAGATGGCGCACAGGGCATCCGTTTCGTCCGGGCCGTCGGTTTCGACGGCGATAGTCGTGCCTTTGGCGGCGGCCAGCATCATCACACCCATGATGCTTTTGGCGTTGACCTTGTTGCCATTGCGCGCGAGATTCACCTCGCTCTTGAATTGATTCGCGATCTGCGACAACTTGGCCGAAGCGCGCGCATGCAAGCCGAGCTTATTGGTAATTTCAACGTCCTGCTGCAACACGGCAAGCTTCCTTGGAGACTTCGATTACGCCATCGCGCCCGCCGCTGATGGCTTTTTCCACCAGAACCGGAAGCGCCTCATTGCGGTAAGTGAGCACGCGCACCAGCATCGGGAGATTCACGCCGGCCACTACATCCACGCGCCCCAGATCGATCAACTGGCAGCTGATATTGCAGGGCGTCGCGCCGTACATATCGCTCAACACCAGCACGCCATCGCCTTGGTCGAGTTGTTTAATCAGCGCTTGCGCTCGCGGCAAGAGTGTATTCGGTTCGTCGTGCAAGGCTACATCCATATGCGCCAAGTGTAGCGGATGCCCGCCAAACACGTGGCTGGCACAGTGAATCAAACTTTCGCCCAGCGTGCCGTGGGCGATAATCAGAATCCCTATCATAAAAGCACCTGCTTTCTGTTCCGCGTTGCGGCCGTATGCCTTGTTTTTATGGGCGCACCGGCTGGGCGCGCTCGGCCATGGCTTGTGTCATGCTTATTTTACCGCTTTCATCCACGCGCATCGCGGCTTTGATGCCGAGGCGCGCGAGCCGGGCTTCCCAGTGCCGCGCATCGGCGATAAAGCCGGGCTTGGAAGCAACGTCAGAAAGCACGCCGGCATGGGGGCCGGGCGGCGCGAGTACCGTCAGCGATTGCGTATGCGATACGGGGTACCCGGTGCGCGGATCGATGATGTGACAATAGCGCTTGCCGTCGAGTTCAAAAAAACGTTGATAATCGCCGGAAGTGCCGATGGCCTCGCCATCGCGTAAATCCAGTTCCACGATCGCACCCGGCTTACGCGGATGCTGTACTCCGATATGCCAGGGACGCGCACCGTGCCGGCCGAGCGCGATGAGATTGCCGCCCACGTTGACCAAGGCATTCCGGATGCCATGCGCGCGCAGAATTTGCGCCGCATGATCCAGCGCCAAGCCCTTGGCGTAGCCGCCGAAATCGAGTTGCACGGCGCGATTGCCGCTCGTGGCCCAGCCCGCCGAATCGATGCTGATATCGCGCATGCGCGGATTGGCTTGTACCAGTGCCGCGATTTTTTCCGGTGCCGGTTTGACCGGCTTGAAGGTGTCGGATTGAAATCCCCACAGGGCGATCAGCCGGCCGATGGCGGGGTTGAACAAATTATCCGAGGCTTCCGCATAGCGCGTAGCGTCGCGAATCGCCGCCGCCAATTCCGGCGAGATGCGGTGCCGTTCGCCGCGGGCGAATGCCGCGTTGAGTTCGGTGACGGGGCTGGGCTGCCAGGCATGAAACGCGTGATGCAGCCGGTCGAATTCCTGTAAGACCGCGGCGGCGGCGGCGCGCGCTTGCGCTTCATCGGCACCATAGATGCTGATTTCGACTTGGGTGCCGAAGACGAAGGATTGCTGTTGGTATAGGGGCTCCTTGGCGCAGCCCGCAAGCAATAGTGTCAGGGCGGCGATCAGGCTGCAGGTGAACGGTGAACGGTGAACGGTGAACAGAAAACGTACGTGCTTTATACCTTTTACCATTCCCTGATTACCGTTCACTGAATTTTGCGCTCCAACGCATCCACTAGCATTCCCGCCACATCGAACCCGGTCTGGGCGGTGATTTCCTGCATGCCAGTGGGACTGGTGACGTTGATTTCGGTGAGGTAGTCGCCGATCACATCGAGGCCCGCCAAGAACAAGCCGGCTGCCTTGAGCGCGGGGCCAAGCGCGGCCGCGATCTCGCGGTCGCGCGGGCTGAGCGCTTGCGCTACGCCCGTACCGCCGGCGGCGAGATTGCCGCGCGTCTCGCCGGCCTTGGGAATGCGCGCCAGCGCATAGGGCACGGCCTCGCCATCGATGATCAGGATGCGTTTATCGCCCTGCGCGATTTCCGGGATGTAACGCTGTGCCATGATCGTGCGGCGGCCCAGTTCGGTCACCGTTTCCAAAATCACGTTCAGATTCACATCCAGGGCGGTGATGCGAAACACGCCCGCGCCGCCCATCGCATCGAGCGGCTTGACGATCACGTCCCGGTGTTCGGCGATGAAGGCGCGGATCAATTCCGGCTGGCGCGTCACCAGCGTCGGCGCCATGAATCGCGGAAACTTGGCGATCGCCAGCTTCTCGTTGTAATCGCGGATCGCGCGCGGCTTGTTGAAAATACGCACGCCTTGCGCCTCGGCCAATTCCAATAAATAGGTGCTGAATACATACTCCATATCGAACGGCGGATCTTTGCGCATCAGCACCGCATCGAATGCGGCGAGCGGCGTGGCGGCGGCCTCCGCCAAGGCATACCAATGCCGGTCGTCGTCCAGCATATCGAGCTTGCGCGCCAAGCCGGTGACCTGATCGCCGCGCAGTATCACATCTTGCTGTTCCATTACGAATAGCGCATGGCCGCGCGCCGCAGCCGCGCGCATGATGGCGAAGGTGGAGTCCTTATAGGTTTTGATGTGTTCGAGCGGATCGAGGATGAAGGCAAGACGCATCGGGGAAAGTTAAGCCGCTACTTCGAGATTAAACGGATCGGTGCGCGCCAGTTCGATCGAGGCCGCGAGCAGCGCCAAGCGCGCCACCACGCCGTAGGTATAGAAGCGATTCGGCGGTGCATCGGGGCGGCCGCCGCAGTCGGGCATGGAGCAAGGAGTTTCGAATGCGAGCGGTACGAAGTGCATGCCGGGCGCGTTGAGGTTTTCGTCCACCCCGCGGTCGGTGTGCACGCGATAAAAACCACCCACCACGAAGCGGTCTATCATATACACCACCGGTTCGGCCACCGCTTCGTTGATATTCTCGAAGGTATAGACGCCTTCTTGAATAATGACGTCCGAGACGTGCAAGCCTTCCTTCACCACTGCCATCTTGTTGCGCTGCTTGCGGTTCAGGTCGCGTACTTCGCTCGCATCCTTTACCGTCATGATGCCCATGCCGTATGTTCCCGCGTCGGCCTTGACGATCACGAAAGGATCTTCTTTAATGCCATGCTCTTTATACTTAACGCGGATCGAATCGAGTAAATGGGCGACGTGCTCGGCCAGGCATTCTTCGCCTTCGCGCGTCTGAAAATCCACTCGCCCGCAGGTTTCGAAATAAGGGTTGATCATCCACGGGTCGATGCCGAGCAAGGCCGAGAAGTTTTCCGCTACCTGATTGTAGGCGGCGAAATGGTTCGATTTGCGGCGCGTTGCCCAGCCGGCATGCAGCGGCGGGATGACCGATTGATCCAGACCTTGCAGAATCCCCGGAATACCGGCGGACAAATCGTTGTTGAGCAGAATCGCGCAGGGATCGAAGCCGTCGAGCTTCACGCGATGGCCATCGCGCACCAGCGGCTCCAGCATGAGCTGTTCGCCATTCGGTAAATCGATGGCCGTCGGCGCGGTGATATCGGGAATCAGCGTGCCGATGCGCACATGCAGCCCGGCTTGGCGCAGGATGTAGCGCAATGCCGCTACGTTTTGCAGGTAAAACATATTGCGCGTGTGATTCTCGGGGATGAGCAAGAAACGCTGCGCGTCGGGGCAGATTTTTTCCACCGCCGATTGCGCGGCTAGCACGCACAAGGGCAGAAAATGCGGGTTGAGATTGTTGAATCCCCCCGGAAACAAATTGGTGTCCACCGGGGCGAGCTTGAAGCCCGCATTGCGCAAATCCACCGAGCAATAAAACGGCACGGCGTTTTCTTGCCACTGCGAACGGAACCAATGCTCGATGGTGGGCATGGCCGCCATCGCGCGTTTTTCGATATCCAATAGGGGGCCGGTCAACGCGGTAGTAAGGTGTGGGACCATCATTCATTCAGCCAATGGGAGGGAGACGATTGTAGCGCATTTCAATAAACAGGGAATAATCGCGGGCAACGCGCGCACGGTCTTCGCGCAATAAAAAAGGGCGCCCGAAGGCGCCCGAAATCCCTAATTGCCGGGAGAGGAAGTTATTCGATACGCTCGCCGTGCAAAGCCACGTCGAGGCCTTCGCGCTCTTCTTCTTCAGTGACGCGCAGACCGATGATCATGTCGATCACTTTGAGGATGATGAAAGTGGCGATGGCATCGTAGACGATAGTCGTGCCCACGCCGAGCGCCTGGATGCCGAACTGCGCGCCGTTGCCTTCCAGTACGCCGGCGGTGCCGCCGATGGCTTTCACCGCGAACACGCCGGTCAACAACGCGCCGATGATGCCGCCGATCGCATGTACGCCAAAGGCGTCCAGCGAATCGTCGTAGCCCATCATGTGCTTCAGCGAGGTGGCGGACCAGAAGCAGATGACACCCGCGGCGATGCCGATGACAATAGCGCCACCGACACCGACGAAACCGGAGGCCGGCGTAATGGCGACCAGCCCCGCGACGGCACCGGAGGCGATACCCAGCACGCTGGGCTTGCCCTTGCTCATCCATTCCGCGAACATCCAGCCCAACGCGGCGGCGGCGGTGGCAATCTGCGTGACGGCCATGGCCATGCCGGCGCGGTCATTCGCCGCGCCCGCGGAACCGGCATTGAAGCCGAACCAGCCTACCCACAACAGCGATGCACCGATCAGCGTCAACGTCAGGTTATGCGGCGCCATGGCTTCTTTCCCGTAGCCGACGCGTTTGCCCAGAACCAGTGCCGTCACCAAGCCCGCGACACCGGCGTTGATATGCACCACGGTACCGCCGGCGAAGTCCAGCACGCCCTTGGCGCCGACCCAGCCGCCGGGACCCCATACCCAGTGAGCGATGGGCGCATACACCACGACCAGCCAAATACCCATGAACCACAGCATGGCGGAGAATTTCATGCGATCCGCGAAGGCGCCGGTGATCAAGGCCGGGGTGATGATGGCGAATGTCATCTGGAACATCATGTACACCGATTCGGGAATGGTGCCGGCCAGCGCATTCACGCTATCGAGACCCATACCGTTCAGGAACAATCGACTCATATCGCCCAGGAACGGCGTACCGGGCGTGAACGCCAGACTGTAGCCCACGACTACCCACAGAATCGTGACCAGGCAGGTGATGGCGAAGCTTTGCATCATGGTGGCGAGCACGTTCTTCTTGCGCACCATGCCGCCGTAGAACAGCGCCAGCCCGGGGATCGTCATCATCAGCACCAGCGCGGTGGAGGTCAGCATCCACGCGTTATCGCCGGAGTTGATGAAAGCCGAAGGCGATGGCGCCGCAGCCGGGGCCGGTGCAGGAGTAGCGGTGACAGCCGAGGCCGGTGCGGCGGCTTCATCGGCCCAAACCGGACTGCTGGCCAATCCGAATGTCCCCAATAGTGCGAGCAGGGTAATCCAATACTTCATGATGTTCTCCTTATAGGGCATCCGGACCGGTTTCACCGGTGCGGATGCGGATGACTTGCCCGAGATCGAACACGAAAATCTTGCCGTCGCCGATTTTGCCGGTATTGGCGGATTTGGTGATCGCTTCGATCACCTGGTCCAGCATATCGGCCTTGATGGCGACTTCGATTTTCACTTTAGGCAGAAAGTCCACCACGTACTCCGCGCCGCGATAGAGTTCGGTATGGCCCTTTTGGCGTCCAAAGCCTTTTACTTCGGTCACGGTCACGCCCTGCACGCCAATGGCGGACAGCGCTTCGCGCACCTCGTCGAGCTTGAACGGCTTGATGATTGCCGTAACAAATTTCATGTTTGCTCCTTATTTAAGTCGGCCCAGCGTGGCTGCGAATTTTGAACGCAGCCACGATGTTTAAAAGAGTCAGAAAGTTTTTGAGATATAAACCGTGGTCTGACTTTTAGCGATGTTTTTCGGATACGCACCAGAAGCGCTAAATCCACTCACAGCGCATGTCTGATTGTATGCGCCGTAGCCCTGGCAAGATGCGCCATTGGTGTCGGTGTAAATGACGCCGACTGAGACATTTTCGAGTGATTTAG
>DAIAMA010000369.1 GCA_027438535.1 bacterium | reverse complement strand
CGCGGCGATCCGGGGCGACGCGTTGCGCGGCTGCGGTGGGAGTGGGAGCACGTTCGTCGGCGACAAAATCGGCGATGGTGAAATCGGTTTCGTGGCCGACCCCGCTGACGATGGGGATTTCGCTGGCAGCGATCGCGCGCGCCACGACCTCTTCATTGAATGCCCACAGGTCTTCTGCTGCCGCCGCCGCGGCATAGGATGAGTACATCGCATTCCTTGCGCCTGCCCGCGATCTTGATCGCTTGCACGATTTGCAGGTGCGCGCCTTTGCCTTGCACCGGAGTGGGGTAGAGTACGATGGGAATGCTCGGCATGCGCCGCTTGAGCGTGGCGAGCACATCGCGCAGGGCGGCGGCTTGGGGTGAGGTGATGAGGCCGATCTGGCGCGGGAAGACGGGCAGTGCGCGTTTGCGCGCGGCATCGAATAGTCCTTCGGCTTCGAGCTTGGCTTTGAGCTTGGCGAAGGCTTCATACAGTGCGCCCAAGCCGCCGGGGCGCATGCTTTCCACGTTCAACTGGAAATCGCCTCGCGGCTCGTAGAGCGAGACCAGTACGCGCGCTTCGACTTGCATGCCCGCTTTCGGTGCGAAATCCAAATATTGATTGCGGTGGCGGAACATGACGCAACGCACTTGCGCCTTCTCGTCTTTCAGCGAGAAATACCAGTGGCCGGAAGCATGCTGGGTGAGATTGGAGATTTCGCCGCTCACCCACAGCGGCGCAAAAGCATTTTCGAGCAAGGCGCGGGCCCTGCTATTTAGCGTCGAGACCGAGATTACTTGCTCTTCTGCCCTAGTAAATAAGGGGTCTACCATGGCCGGATTGTAGCAGCTATCCACAATCCCCGAGAAATTTTGATGTTTCCGAGGCCTGTGGTGAGAATTGGTATTCTAAAAAATTAACTATATGTTTTTTTTACTTATTTGTATGGAGTAAAACTTGAGCGAAATATAATTGTCATTTGCGCGCGGCCTCCATCACATTGACCACGGATTGATGCGTGCTATTCGCATCGGCGCTGATAATCACCACCGGTTCGG
>DAIAMA010000368.1 GCA_027438535.1 bacterium | reverse complement strand
CGATTCCCGACACGCCCTCGCGCCGCGCCAGTTCGTTCAACACATCGTCCGGATGCAAGCCCTGCTGCGCCAGCAGCACCAAGGTATGAAACCACAAATCCGCGACTTCATACACGACTTGCGCCTTGTCGCCGCCCTTGGCGGCGATAATCGTCTCGGCCGATTCCTCGCCGATTTTCTTGAGGATGCCGTCCAAGCCTTTGGCATAGAGCTTGGCCACATACGAGCTGTGCGGCTCGGCGCCCTTGCGCGCCTCCAGTGTCTTGGCCAAGCGATTCAGGATATCGTTCATTTTTTATAAATCTCGCCTGGGTCTTTCAGTACCGGCTCCACCGCCTGCCACTGCCGGCCTTCGAGCTGCTGAAAAAAGCAGCTATGGCGTCCGGTGTGGCAGGCAATGCCGCCGATTTGCTCGACACTGAGCAAAAGCACGTCTTCATCGCAGTCGAGCCGTATGGCTTTAACCTTCTGCACATGACCGGATTCCTCGCCCTTGTGCCACAGCCGTTTGCGCGAGCGCGACCAGTACACCGCCTCGCCGGTCTCGACGGTCTGCTTCAAAGCATCGCGGTTCATCCAGGCGAACATCAGCACCTGGCCCGTGCCCGCCTCCTGGGCGATTACCGGCACCAAAAAATTGCGCAATGTCGGTTCCGATCTCGGCGGCGCGGTAAAAAACTTCAAAGAGGCGATGAAGAGCGAGGAAGAGCCGAAGCAGATCGAGGGTAATGCCGCTGGGCAGACCATCGATGTCGAAGCCAAGGACAAAACGAAAGGCGTGTGAGGCGTGAGGGAGAAACTTCCCCACCCCCACACCTGACCGTCACATGTTCGGTATCGATTTCTCGGAATTCCTCGTCATCGGTTTGGTCGCGCTGATCGTGCTCGGCCCGGAGCGCTTGCCCAAAGTGGCGCGCACCGCCGGCCATTTATTCGGCCGCTTGCAGCGTTATGCTTCCGAGGTGAAAGCGCAGGTCAAGCAAGAGATGGAGGCGGAAGAGTTCAAGCATCTCAAGTCACAGTTCGAAGAAGTGCGCGATGCCGCGAGCGGCATGGAACAATCGATACGCAGT
>DAIAMA010000367.1 GCA_027438535.1 bacterium | reverse complement strand
AAACGTGTAGCGCCCGCGCCGGTGACCCTGGGCGAGGCGTTCAAGTACTGGCTGAAGCTCGGCTTCATCAGTTTCGGCGGTCCCGCCGGGCAGATTGCTATCATGCATCAAGAGTTGGTGGAGAAGCGGCGCTGGATTTCCGAGCATCGGTTTCTGCATGCGCTGAATTACTGCATGTTGTTGCCGGGGCCGGAGGCGCAACAGCTTGCCACTTACATCGGCTGGCTGATGCATGGCGTGTGGGGCGGCATTCTGGCGGGCGGGCTATTCGTGCTGCCCTCGCTATTTATTTTGATCGCGCTGACGGGGATTTATCTGGCCTTCGGCGACGTGCCTGCGGTAGCGGGAATCTTGTATGGCATCAAGCCGGCGGTGGTGGCGATCGTGGTATTCGCCGCGTATCGCATCGGCACGCGCGCCATTAAAAGCGGTGCGCTATTCGCGCTGGCGGCAACGGCGTTCGTGGCGATTTTCGCCTTCGATGTGCCCTTTCCGTGGATCGTGCTGGGCGCGGCCATCATCGGCTATTTCGGCGGCCAAATAGCGCCGGATAAATTCAAAACCGGCGGTGCGCATGGCACGTCGCATGCGGATTATGGCCCGGCGCTGATCGACGACGATACGCCCGTGCCCGAAAATGCGCGTTTCAAGTGGCCGCGGATCATGGGGTTCGCGTTGATCGGGCTTGCGCTGTGGGGCGCCATGCTAGGCGCGCTGACGCTGCGCTTCGGCTGGGATGGCGCGCTCACGCAAATGGGCTGGTTCTTCACCAAGGCGGCATTGCTCACCTTCGGCGGCGCGTATGCGGTGTTGCCTTATGTGTACCAAGGCGGCGTGGAGCATTATGGTTGGCTCAGCGGCGTACAGATGGTGGATGGCTTGGCGCTGGGCGAGACCACGCCGGGGCCGCTGATCATGGTGGTGGCTTTCGTCGGCTTCGTCGGCGGCTGGACCAAAGAAATATTTGGCCCTGCCAATGCGGCACTGGCCGGCATGGCGGGTGCCGGCGTCGCCACGATGTTCACTTTTCTGCCGTCGTTCCTGTTTATTTTGGCGGGTGCGCCGGTGGTGGAGCGCACGCGCCAC
>DAIAMA010000366.1 GCA_027438535.1 bacterium | reverse complement strand
CGCCGCCGCTGGCGATGACGGGGATTTCCACGGCGTCGGAAATAGCACGGGTCAGCGCGAGATCGAAGCCGATTTTGGTGCCGTCGCGATCCATGCTGGTGAGAAGAAGCTCGCCCGCGCCGAGGCGCTCCGCTTGTCGCGCCCATGCGATCGCGTCCATACCCGTGTTTTTACGCCCGCCGTGAGTAAAGACCTCCCATTTTCCGGGCGCCGTTTGCTTGGCGTCTATGGCCACCACGATGCATTGATTGCCGTAGCGCGCGGCGGCATCGGCGACGAGCTGGGGATTTTGCACCGCGGCGGTATTCATCGAGACTTTGTCGGCGCCGGCATTCAACAAGCGCCGCACATCGTCCACCTGGCGCACGCCGCCGCCCACGGTAAGCGGGATGAAGACCTGCGCCGCCACCGCTTCGATCACGTGCACGATAATATCGCGCTCGTCGCTGCTGGCGGTGATATCGAGAAAGGTGAGCTCGTCCGCGCCCTGCTCGTCGTAGCGGCGCGCGATTTCGATCGGATCGCCCGCGTCGCGCAGGTCGACAAAATTGGTGCCTTTCACCACGCGGCCGGCGGTGACGTCGAGACAGGGAATGATGCGTTTTGCTAAAGACATTTTGTTTGCCACGGAGGGGATATCGAGGAGCAAGCCCCTGTGTTCTCTGTGACCTCCGTGGCTAAATTTATTTGCCTAATTCGTCCGCAAGCTTCTGCGCCGCGGCAAAGTCCAGCGTGCCCTCATAGATCGCGCGTCCGGTGATCGCACCCGTGATGCCTTCGATCTGCACTGCGCAAAGATTGCGCACATCGTCCAGATTGGTGATGCCACCGCTGGCAATCACGGGCACATGCAGCGGTCGCGCAAGCTCCACCGTCGCCTCGATGTTCACGCCGTTTAGCATGCCGTCGCGGCCGATGTCGGTGTAGATGATCGCCTCCACGCCGTAATCCTCGAAGCGTTTTGCAAGGTCGGCCACATCGTGGCCGGTGAGCTTGGACCAGCCGTTGACCGCCACCTTGCCGCCCTTGGCATCCAGCCCCACCATGATGTGGCCGGGAAAGGCATCGCAGGCTTCGTGAAGAAAGCCCGGCACCTTCAC
>DAIAMA010000365.1 GCA_027438535.1 bacterium | reverse complement strand
GTGCGCCGCGGCGCGCATCGCCGCGGCGTTGACCGTGAGTCCGCTCATCATGTCGGCGTAAAGCGTAAGACTATCCAGCACCGTATCCACGGTATCGAACAGCGGCTCTTTGTCCTCCTGATTATCTTTGTTATAAGCCAGCGGCTGGCCCTTCATCAGGGTAAACAAGCCCATCAAATGTCCGATTACGCGCCCGGTCTTGCCGCGCACCAGTTCCGGCACATCGGGGTTTTTCTTCTGCGGCATGATGCTCGATCCGGTACAGAAGCGGTCGGCAAGCGCGATAAACCCATAGCGCGGGCTCATCCACAGAATCAGCTCTTCGGAAAAACGCGATAGATGCGTCATGATGAGCGCACTGGCGGCACTAAATTCCAAGGCAAAATCGCGATCGGAAACGGCATCCAGCGAGTTCTCGCATACACCGTCGAAACCCAACAACTCCGCCACCCGCTCGCGTTGGATCGGGAAACTGGTGCCGGCCAAGGCCGCCGCGCCCAAAGGCAGGCGATTCACGCGCCGGCGGCAATCGGCAAGTCGCCCTGCGTCGCGTTGCATCATCTCGAAATAGGCCATGAGGTGATGGCCGAAGGTGACCGGCTGCGCCACTTGCAAATGGGTAAAACCGGGCATCACCGTCGCGGCATGCGTCTCGGCCAAGTCGAGCAGCGCCAGCTGAAAGCGCCGGATGCGATCGAGCATGCGCTCGATGGCATCGCGCAAAAACAGCCGCACATCG
This sequence comes from bacterium, assembly GCA_027438535.1. Taxonomy (GTDB): domain Bacteria; phylum Pseudomonadota; class Gammaproteobacteria; order Burkholderiales; family Thiobacteraceae; genus RBG-16-58-11. The sequence continues at coordinate 392 of DAIAMA010000365.1, read as the reverse complement.
GTCGCCACCTGATCATTGCGGGAACGCGCGGTATGCAAGCGCTTACCGGCATCGCCCGCGAGTTCGGTGAGCCGGCGCTCGATATTCATATGCACGTCTTCGAGATCGACCGACCATTTAAATTGGCCGGACGCGATCTCGCCGCGAATGCGCTCCATGCCAAGGCGAATATTGCCGAGATCGGTCTCCGACAACAGCCCGGCTTCGGCCAGCATTTGCGCGTGAGCGAGCGAACCCTGAATATCGAATAGCGCGAGCCGCTGGTCGAAGGTGACGGACGCGGTGAAGCGTTTCACCAGCTCATCGACCGGCTCGTTGAACCGTCCGGACCAGGCGTGTCCTGGGGCGCCTCCTGGTTTTTCTTGCATCGGGAATGGGCCTTCACCACAATA
>DAIAMA010000364.1 GCA_027438535.1 bacterium | reverse complement strand
TCGCCTTGCGCGCCGCCTTCGAACACCGGCATGCCACGCGCGATGGCGAACTCGATGGCTTGGTAATAACAAGTCTCGAAATGCAAGCCAGAAATAAAACAGCTCGCGGCGGGCACCTCGGAGACGAATTTCCTGGTATACGGCGCCTTGCTCGCGCCGGGCGATGCGGTGCTGGTGGAGGCGCCTACTTATCAAGCGCTGGCGCGGCTGGGGAGCGTGTTCGGGGCGCGCACGCTTTCTTTTGCGCGACGGATCGAGCAGGATTGCGCGCTCGATCTGGGCGCGATGAAGCAGGCTTGGCAACCCGGCGTGAAGCTGGTCGCGCTGACCAGCCCGCATAATCCGAGCGGCTTTGCGGCGACACGGGAAGCCTTGGCCGAGTTGGGCGGCTGGCTCGAAAGCGTCGATGCCTATGCCTTGGTGGATGAGGTGTACCGCGATTTCGACCCGCATCCGCCGCCGGTGGCGCAGGCGATCCATCCGCGCTTGATCACCACCGCTTCGCTCACCAAGGTATATGGCTTGGGCAGCCTGCGCGCCGGCTGGGCATTGATGCCGGAAGCCTTGGTGACGCAGGCCGAACAACTTTTCGATTTCATGGCGGTGAATCCGGCCGCGACCATGCTTAATCTGGCCTTATCCGCCTTCGCGGCGCTGCCCCAATTGCGCGCGCGTGTCATCCAACGCGCACAAGAAAATCGTGCGCTCGTCGCGGCGTGGCTGGCGGCTTCGCGGTGTTTTACGGGAAACCTGCCGCCGCATGGCATTATCGCGCTGCTACGTCTTCCCGGCGGCATGGACGATAGGGCGCTGGTGCATGATTTAGCCGAGCGTCATCAGGTGTTGGCGGCGCCCGGTGTATTTTTTGGCCTCCCAGGCACGATTCGCATCGCTTACGGCATGGCGCCCGATCGCTTGGCCGAGGCCTTGGCACGCCTGGAAGCCGGGACGCGCGCGTTCCGCGCTTAAGCTGCTGCCACCGCCAGCTTCGCCGCATCGGTCAAGCTGGCGGCGGATACGATCTTCAAGCCCGATTCGGCCAGCATCTTGCGCCCGAGTTCGACGTTGGTGCCTTCCAAGCGCACGATCACCGGAATTTTCACGCCCACTTCTTGCACCGCTTTGATGATGCCTTCG
>DAIAMA010000363.1 GCA_027438535.1 bacterium | reverse complement strand
GCAGCTCGATGTAAAAAGTCGACGCGGAATAGGCATAAAACGAATCCCCTTGAATTTTGAGAAATTCGTCCTAGCCTTCAGAATATGATCCCACTTGATGTCGGTAAGCTCGTAGCCATCGGCCTCGGCCATGGCGCGGCCGATTTCTTCCGTCCACTCACTCATGTCGGCGAGATAACCGTCGCCATCGCGTTCTGGAATATCCATTGCTCACATCTCCTAATCGTTGATCCTTGGCGGGGTGTTCCGCGGAGGCGACTCCGCTCCGCACGCCGCCACAATAATTGAGTAAAACCTACGGCTATTAGACATTAGCCGAGAGAAACAGTCAAGTATTCACGGATTCGAATTGTTGAATTTACCTTGTTTTTTAGTGGCTTGAGATTTACGCGAGGTCGCACGGCAGCCAAATCCGGGGTTTCCGGGTAGGATGGCGACTTCGAAATGAAAGATGCCGGCATGACTTCTCCGCCCAAAAAACTATTGGCCGTGGTCGAGTTTCTCGAGCACGCTAAGCTGTCCGGAGGCTATCAACGCCTCGGTTATGCCGTGAGCACCGAATGCCAGGTGCGTAAGGCGATTGCCTCGTTACGCAAGGTGCAGCCGGATGTGATCGTCGCGGATTTTTATTTTCAGTCCGATTTTCGCGATCGCCTCAGCAATCTCGAATCGCTGCTGGCGGCGGCACAGCCGATGGCGCAAACCAAAATTCTGGTGTTGTATGAGCCGCACAATCAAGCGGCTTTGGACAAAGTGCGCAGCCGTTTGCGCATCGATGCCGCGCTCGCCATGCCGGTAAAGGACGCGGCCTTGCACTCCGTTTTGCAAGCATGGCTAGCGACATGAAAGTTGACATGCCAGAGTTTGTATCGCGATAATGCCGCCATGGTTTCCCTATTTCTCATCCGTCAGGCCTCTAAACGTCCCTGCGCCATGCCGCGTGCATGGCATGTCGTCGTTCGGTCCGTGGCCTGGAGAGATAGCGCTTAACCCTTTGTAACAAGACTATTTCCCAGAAAGCCACAGACGCAAAATCTGTGGCTTTTGTTTTTTGTACCGGCAAAAGGAAAAACATGTCGCTGCCCGCCGCGTTTATTTCGGTCATCCTGATCTGGTCCACTACCCCGCTCGCCATCAAATGGAGCGCGCTGGGT
>DAIAMA010000362.1 GCA_027438535.1 bacterium | reverse complement strand
ATGCCAGCATGTGCGGCAAGTGGCTCACCGCCGCGAACAGCATATCGTGATCGGCCGGCTGCATTTGCGACACCTTGGCGCCGCAACCTTGCCACAGCCGCGCGACGAGATCGATGGCGGCCGCATCGGTTTCCGGTAGCGGCGTCAGCACCACATTGCGTTCGCGGAACAAATCACCGCGCGCGGCCTTGACGCCGCTCTTTTCGGCGCCGGCGATGGGATGTCCGGGCACGAAGCGGGGAAAATGGGTACCGAAATGCCGGCGCGCCAAAGCCACAACATCTTGCTTGGTGCTGCCGACATCGGTCACTACGGTGTTTGTCCCGAGATGCGGCGCAATCGCCGCCAGGATTTCATCCATCTGTCCCACGGGCACCGCCAGCAGCACCACATCCGCGCCCTGTACCGCCTGCGCGGGATCGGTCACGGAGGCGTCGATCACATACATCCCCAGCGCCGCGCTTAAATTCTCCGCGCTGCGGCCCACGCCCGCGACCTCGCGCACCAGCCCGGCTTCGCGCAAAGCCAGCGCGAACGAACCGCCGATCAGGCCGACACCGATGATAACGAGTTTGTTGATCAAGGATTTAAACCTTAAAAAAACAATTAGCCACAGAGAGCACGGAGGTCACAGAGAAAAACCAAAGTCTTAACGGCCTTATCGAACGCATCCAGCGGGTGAGTCCCGCGGGAGTTACAAAGTTCCGAACCTCTGTGCGCTCTGTGATCTCTGTGGCAAGCATTTGCAATTTTTGGATTAAATACTACGCCCCAACACTGCAGCAATGCCTTTCAGTTCGCCCATCAAGGTTTTCAACTCCTCCGGATTCAGCGCCTGATCGGCATCGCACCACGCGGGGCTGGTGTTTAAGCTCCTCAAGCGCAAGGGCGGGCTGGCGGCGATGGAGCAGCACAATATCGCCAAGGCCAATGTGTTGTACGACTACCTGGACAGCACGGCGTTTTATGTTTGCCCCACGGCGCGCGATAACCGCTCGCGCATGAATGTCGCGTTCACGCTGAAAGATGCGGCACTGGACGAAGCCTTTCTCAAGGGCGCGAAAGAGCGGGGCTTGGCGCAACTGAAAGGCCACCGTTCGGTCGGCGGCATGCGCGCATCGATTTATAACGCGATGCCGATAGAAGGCGTGAAAGCTTTAGTCGAATATAT
>DAIAMA010000361.1 GCA_027438535.1 bacterium | reverse complement strand
GCGTGGCGGAATCGCAAGCCGATGTCGCGCGTGTCAAGGCGGAGGAGCAAGACGCCAAGCGCAATCTGGATCGGGTGCAGGAGCTCTACAAGCGCACGGTGATTTCGACCTCGGAATTGGAAACGGCGCAAACACGTTACGCGCGTGCCAAGGCGCGCCTGGGTGAAGCGCAAGCGCGCCTCGCGCGCGCGCAAAAAATCCTCGGCGATAGCACGCTGCGCGCGCCATTCGATGCCCTGATCCTGGTGCGCCAAGTCGAACCTGGCCAAGCCGTCGCCAGCCAATTTCAGCCGCAAACGCTGTTCGTCGTCGCACGCGCCGGGGAAATGCTTGCGCGCGCCAAAGTGAGCTTGGCGCAGATCGAGAAATTAAAAGTCGGCGATGCCGCGACGGTGGAAGTGAATCGGCAAAGCTATAGCGGCAAAATCCAAACGCTGGGTTTGGAACCGGTGGGCGAGAAGGGCAATATGGGCTATCCGGTGGACGTGCTGTTCGCGGTTAAAGACGTGCTGCGCGCGGGGACGCCGGCGACAGTGAAATTACCCTGAACCTTAGAAAAAGCAAGTTCAAGCCACAGAGAACACAGAGGTCACGGAGATGACGCCGGCGTGATTTGCTTTTCTCCTGGTGGGCGTGCCGGGAACGGCAATCAAAGCGCTGTTTTATCGCTCTCTGTGTACTCTGTTGCTGACTGTTTTTGGCTCGAACCATCAAGCTAGCCGCGCTCAACTTTGGCGACGCGTAATTTGAAGTGCGCGTACCAAATTTTCTTTCCGCTTGCCTGTGCCGCTTGATGTTCCGCGTGCGCCTTCCAGGCGGCAATGGCCTCCAGGCTTTCCCAGTAGGAAACCGTGATGCCGAAACCCGCTTCGTCGCGCACGCTTTCGATGCCGAGAAATCCGGCTTGTTGCGCGGCGAGGTGCTTCATGCGTTCGGCCATTTCCCGGTAACCGTGATCCCCCGGTGTGCGCTGCGTGGTAAAAATCACCGCGTAATACGGCGGTTCGGGTGTGCTGGCGAAACCGGTAATGCGCATTCGAGGAGAGCGCTCAACCGGGTGTCTTGGACGGTGTCTGTTCTGCGGTCTTGCGGCTCGGGTTGTAATTCCACGCCCAATGGTTTTTCCAGGCGTTTAATACCATGTTCGGGTACTCGGGCTGGCCCAGGCTGCC
>DAIAMA010000360.1 GCA_027438535.1 bacterium | reverse complement strand
TCACACCCAAGGAGCATCTGGGCCTGCCGGACAAGGACGACGTGAAGGTGGGCATCATGGCCTACAAAATCGCCGCGCACGCCGCCGACCTGGCCAAGGGCCACCCCGGCGCGCAAATCCGCGACAACGCGCTCTCCAAGGCACGCTTCGAATTCCGCTGGGAAGACCAATTCAACCTCGGCCTCGACCCGGACAAGGCGCGCGAATTCCACGATGAAACCCTGCCCAAGGATTCCGCCAAGGTCGCGCATTTCTGCTCCATGTGCGGCCCGCATTTCTGCTCCATGAAAATCACTCAAGACGTGCGCGAATTTGCCGCAGCACAAGGCGTTAGCGAGCAAGAAGCGCTGGCTAAAGGCATGGAAATAAAAGCCGTGGAGTTCGTAAAGCAGGGCGCGGAAATTTACCGCAAAACCTAGGAGCGTGCGATCATGTTCGCGCTATCGCAACGTACAGCAGACAATCTTCCATTCATTGCTACGCTCGAAGGTAAAAGCATCCGCATCACCCTGAGCGATGCGGCGCAACGCGCCTTAGCCCAGCGCACAACGCCGCTCATTGCGGAAATGGAGCTGTATTTTTCCTGCCTGATTCGCCTGCGGGTACGCTTCTACGATAGCGATGAGAAAGCCACCGCCACCCCAGTCAACAACCAGCTCTCGATCCGGTTTCGTCCCGTGATGAGCCGGCGTTGCGATCCGCATGCGGTAAACGGCAAGCCGCCGCTGGATGACTTTCCGATTGTGAGGCGCGCGCCTTACGTCCCGCATTGGCTGAGCCTCGACTACAAAAAGGGCGAGTGGATGGGTGAGTTTGGCTATACGACTGGGCCAGCCTAGCCACGCGCGCCACCGCCCACGCCTTGAGCATGCATAGGGGAACTGCTTGTATAATGTCGCCTTTCCCCGCTAGGTCATTCCATGGATTTTATTCTGCTGTTTAAAGCGTTTATCCTCGGCATCGTCGAAGGCCTCACCGAATTTCTACCCGTCTCCAGCACCGGCCATTTGATTATCGTCGGCGATATGCTCAACTTCAACGATGAAGTCGGCAAGGTGTTCGAAATCGTGATTCAACTCGGCGCGATTCTCGCGGTGTGCTGGGAATACCGCGCCAAGATCGGGCAGGTAGCCGCCGGACTCCCTAACGACGCGCGCGCGCAGCGCTTCGTGTTTAACTTGTTCATC
>DAIAMA010000035.1 GCA_027438535.1 bacterium | reverse complement strand
GTCCTGGCCTTTTTGATTGATGATGGCGTCCACCGCCACCGCCGTTTTACCGGTCTGGCGGTCGCCGATGATCAATTCGCGCTGGCCGCGGCCGATCGGCACCATGGAGTCGATCGACTTCAGGCCGGTTCCCATGGGCTGGTCCACCGACTGCCTGGCGATAACGCCAGGAGCGATTTTTTCGATGGGAGAGGACAGCTTTGCTGCGATCGGGCCCTTGCCGTCAATGGGCTGACCCAGCGCATTGACTACGCGCCCGACCAGTTCGGGACCCACCGGCACTTCGAGAATCCTGCCGGTGCACTTGACGATGTCGCCTTCGCTGATATGCTCGTATTCGCCGAGAACAACCGCACCCACCGAGTCGCGCTCGAGGTTCAGCGCCAAACCGAAAGTGTCGCCGGGAAATTCCAACATTTCCATCGCCATGACGTCGGACAAGCCGTGCACGCGCACGATGCCGTCGGTGACGGAAACGATGGAGCCTTGGGTGCGGGTATCCGCGCCAGTTTCCAGGCCTTGGATTTTATTTTTAATCAGCTCGCTGATTTCAGACGGATTGAGTTGCATAGCTACTCCTAAGATTTAAGCGCAAACGCCATTTTTTGGAGCTGACCGGCTACCGAGCCGTCAATCACCACGTCGCCGACCGTAATGCGCGCGCCGCCGAGCAGGCTGGTATCCACTGCGGTCGTCGCTTTTACCTTGCGACCGAAACGATGCTCCAGACCCGCGACCAGTTCTTGCTTTTGCGCGTCGTTCAGCGGAAAGGCGGAGGCGATGACGGCTTCCACTTCACCTTGATGCGCGCGCTTCAATTCTTCATACAGCGCGGCGATCTGAGGCAAGGGTTGCACGCGATCGTTCTCGATCAGCACCTTGACGAAATTCTTACCCTGCTCGTTGAGCTCGGTATCGCATACCCCGAGAAATACCCGCGCCACATCCGCCGCGCCCACTTTGGGGTCGGCGATGAGGGCGATCATTTGGGGGTCTTGCGCCACCGTAGCCGCCACTTGCAGCATGCGCGACCACGCGTCGAAGGCCTTGGCCTCCTGCGCCAGGCGGAATACCGCCTCGGCATAGGGACGCGCGATGGTGACCAATTCAGCCATTACAGTTCCTTCTTAATGGCTTCGAGTAAATCGGCGTGGGCCTTGGCATCAATTTCGCGGCGCAGGATTTTTTCCGCGCCCGCCACCGCAAGCTGCGCCACGTTTTCACGCAGCGTTTCACGGGCGCGCGTGGCCTCCTGGTCGATTTCCGCCTTGGCGCCGGCAATCAGGCGATCGCCCTCGGCTTTCGCGGCACTCTTGGCTTCATCGACGATTTGCGCCGCGCGCTTTTCAGCTTGCGCGATCACTTCCGCCGCTTTTTCCTTGGCTTCGCGCAGGATTTCTGCGGAACGTTTGGAGGCCAGCTCAAGATCTTGCTTGGCGCGCTCTGCATCGGCCAATCCGTCAGCGATCTGTTTCTTGCGTGCTTCCAGCGCGCCGATGATCGGTGTCCATACGAACTTCATGCAGAACCAGACAAACACGAAAAACGTGATCGTCTGTCCGATGAGGGTCGCATTAATGTTCATGCTCTACCTTTCGACACCAGTTCAAGGGCGGTCTTACTTCACGACCGCGAACAGGACATACATGGCGATACCGACCGCGATCATCGGCACCGCGTCCACCAGGCCCATCACGATGAAGAACTGCGTGCGCAGCATCGGGATCAGTTCCGGCTGGCGCGCGGCGCCCTCCAAAAAGCGGCCGCCAAGAATGCCGATGCCGACCGCGGCGCCCAAAGCACCTAGGCCCATCATCAGCGCGCCAGCGATATAAAGCAGTGCGGTTGCCATTTCCATTTGAATCTCTCCTTGAGTTTGACGTAACTTGAAAATCAATAAGCTGAAATCTTAATGATGCTCCTGATGCGCCATGTCCATATAGACGATGGTCAGCGTCATGAAAATAAAGGCTTGCAGGGTAATGATCAGAATGTGGAATACCGCCCACGCCCACTGCAACACCCCGGCGAAAATACCGAAGCCCCAGCCGGCACCGAACATTATCGCGATCAGAATAAAAATCATCTCGCCCGCATACATATTGCCGAACAGCCGCAGCGCCAGGGAAATCGGCTTGGCGATCAGATTCACGCCCTCCAGCAGCAGGTTGGCCGGCAGGCCCCATTTACCGAAGGGTTGAAACGCCAACTCGCTAAAGAAGCCGCCCGGCCCCTTTATCTTAATGCTGTAATACAAGATCAGCAGGAACACCGCGATAGCCATGCCGAAAGTCATATTGGGGTCGGTGGTCGGCACCACTTTAAAGAACGGCAGTCCCAGCGCGCCGGCAAGCTGCGGCACTTGATCAACGGCCAGCAAATCCATCAGGTTCATCAGGAAAATCCAGATAAACACCGTCAAGGCCAGCGGTGCCACCAGCGGATTTTTGCCGCTGAAGGAGCCACGCACGCTGTTGTCGATAAACTCGATAATCCACTCGACGAAATTCTGCATGACCCCCGGCACGCCCGTGGTAGCGCGCTTGGCCACGCGGCTGAACAGCCACAGAAACAACGCAACGCCCCAAGCACCAACGACACGCCCATCGAATCCACGTTGAGCGCCCAGAAACTCCTTGGCTTCTTGCGCGGTATGCGCAATGCCCCATGTCCCATCCGGCTTTTTGCCATAGGTCAAGTTCTGCAAATGATGCTTGATGTATTCGGACGATGAATGCGCTTCGTGCGTTTCAGCAGACATAGCTACGTTTCTTTAATCGTTAACGGAGCGAAAATCCAAACCGCTTGCCCCAGAATAAATCCGGCCAATAAGCCGAGCGGCATCAGTTTCAACCCGCCCAGCCCCATTGCCAGCAGGGCGCCAACCACCAGGTAGCGCTCCAGCCAGGACCGGTAAAATTGCTTCAGGTATTGTTGCGCACCGAGCTCCCCTCGCGCGCGATCCTTGTTTCTATTTCCACAGCGCATGCGCCACGCGATCAAAAGCGTATTCGCAATAGCGATAAAGCTCCCAAACCAAACGGCTCTGGCTACGCTACCCCCCCAGATCGCGTACCCGCCCAAAACGGCGACAAACAACAGTACAAGCTGCAGGCTCAATACCCGCTTAATGCGGCGATCCATGGCGTCTCAGCCTAGGAAAATCAGGCCAGGAAAATCGCGAGATTATAGCTTAATCGTAGACTTAGCGTCAAACCAAGGACTGGCTGGAACTGATCGGCGCGCATTGGGTCACATAGGTAAATACCAAATAGAACACCCCCGCTAATTTACAAGACACGCCGATAGCTCTGTTCGGCGCGGGCGGCGGCCGACACCGGCCCACGCAGTGGTCGCCATAAGGCCTACAATTTAGGCTCGAACCGGCTCAAACGCGGTTAGCACACATACTGTGAAATAGGATCGCCCATGCACACCCTTCCCCCAGCCCCCACCGAAGAGGCGCCAGGCTGGCCGGGCATCGCGCCAACCTGGTGCAGCAGCGCCAAAGAAATGGTGGGTTGCGCCCTGGGTGCGTCGCGCCTGTGGTTCACCCTCGGCGGCGGCATAGTCAACGAGGTCTATTACCCGCGCATCGACATCCCGCAGATCCGCGATCTGGGCTTCATCATCGCCGACGACCGGGGCTTCTGGGTGGAGGTCAAACGCCTGGGCAGCCACGTGATACGCCTGGCCGCATCGGGCACTCCGGCGGTGGAAATTATTCATCGTCATGCACGCTTCGAGTTCACGTTGCGCATCGCGCCGGACCCGCAGCGCGACGTATTACTTTTAGAGGTTCGCCTCGAAGGCGAACCGGGGCTGCGCCCCTATGCGCTGCTGGCACCCCATCTTGGTGGCACGGGCCGCGATAATGAGGCTGAAATCGGCGTGTATCGCAGCCGGCGCGTATTGTGGGCCGAACAAGGCCCTTTTGGCCTGGCGCTGGCCGCAGCAGACGACTGCCAATGCGATGCCTGGGGCCGCGCCAGCGCCGGCTATGTCGGCATCAGCGACGGCTGGCAAGACTTTACGCATAACGGCGGCATGCGCTGGCAATGCCGCCATGCCGGCCCCGGTAATGTGGCGCTGATGGGCGAACTCCCGAGGCAAGCAACGCTCGCGCTGGGTTTTAGCAGCAGCAAAGAATCCGCAGCGACGCTTGCGGTCTCCGCCTTGCTGCAACCGTTCGACGAGCCCTGGCAACAACAAATCCATGGCTGGGAATCCTGGCATGCGCGGTGCGGCCATGCCCTTACTCTCGCGCCCAACACGCCGGCTTCGCTGCACGAACAGTTCGTCATCTCGGCGATGGTATTGCGCACCCATCAGGACAAAATTTTCCCCGGCGCGATGGTGGCCAGCCTCAGCATCCCATGGGGCAATATGCGCGACGAGCGCGGCGGCTATCACCTCGTGTGGCCGCGCGATTTGGTGGAGAGCGCCGGCGCTTTGCTCGCCCTCGGCGGCGAAGACGAAGCGCGCGATATTCTGCGCTACCTGATCGCGACGCAACACGCGGATGGTCATTGGTATCAAAACCAATGGCTCGGCGGCAAATCCTACTGGCGGGGCGTACAACTCGACGAAGCGGCGTTTCCGGTGTTGCTCGCACTGTGCCTGGTGGAACGCAAAGCGATCAACGGGATTGAGATCACCGACATGGTGCAACGCGCGCTCGGGTATATCGTGCGCAACGGGCCCGCGAGCCAGCAAGACCGCTGGGAAGAAGACGCCGGCATCAATACCTTCACGCTCTCGGTGTGCATCGCCGCACTAGTGGCCGGCGCGCCCTTGCTCAAACCGGCGGCACGCGATTTCGTGTTGGCGCTGGCGGATTTTTGGAATGCGCACATCGAGGATTGGACGGCGGTTTATGGCAGTGCGCTGGCGCGGCGGCTGAACGTGCGCGGCTATTATGTGCGCATGGCGCCGGCCGCGGCGGAGACAAATCCGCGCGCCCTGCTGGACGTGCTGCCGATCAAAAATCGCGCGCAGGAACTAAACCTGTCCGCCGCCGAACAAGTCGGCGTGGATTTCCTACAGCTGGTGCGCTTCGGTTTGCGCCGCGCGGACGATCCGCTCATCGTCGACAGTATCCACGTCGTCGATTCCCTGCTCAAGGTCGACACCCCTAGCGGGCCCTCCTGGCATCGCTACAACGGCGACGGTTACGGCGAGCATGCCGACGGCACGGGCTTCGACGGCGTGGGGCAAGGACGGGCGTGGCCCTTGCTCACGGGCGAGCGCGGGCATTATGCGTTGATGTCCGGACAAGACCCCTTGCCCTACTTGGAAGCCATGGTCGCGATGAGCGGCATGGGCGGCATGATTCCGGAGCAAGTGTGGGACACCGAACCCCTGCCCGAGCGCGGACTCTATCCGGGGCGCCCCAGCGGTTCGGCCATGCCCTTGGTCTGGGCACATGCCGAATTCGTCAAACTCCTGGCTTCGCGCCAATTGGGCCAACCGTTCGACCGGCCCAGCGCCGTCTGGCAGCGCTACCAGGGTGTGCGGCCGCAAATCCAACACGCGTTCTGGCTGCCGCAGGCACCGATTCGCCAAATCGTTAGCGGGGAGAGTCTATCTATTGCGCTGTCTACGCCCGGCGTGGTGCACTGGGGTCTCGATGGCTGGCAAAACCCGCGCGACACCGAAACGCAGGATAGCGGCCTGGGCCTCTATTTCGCGCAACTCGACACCCAGCACCTGCTTCCCGGACAACACCTTGACTTCGCCTTCCGCTATTCCCAGGGCGGCGAGTGGGAGGGGCGCGATTACCGGATTACTGTCGTCGTGGGCCAGCCTTAGAATCGGAAAACCATGATCAGTCGCCGGTGCAATTTGCATCAACCATCACCACACACCGTGCTGAGAAAATCTTGCAAGGTTCTACCGGGGACGGACTCGAATCTGCCGCTCAGCACCGCCATGCGCTGGATTCTGTCGAGCCGGAAATGACGGAACACGTCTCTGAGTTCGCACCAAGCGACCAACGTCCACACCTTGCCCCAGTAGAACAATCCAAGGGGATGGACGGTGCGGCTTGAATGCTGGCCATCCTCGCGAATGTAGTCGTAGCTGACTTTTTGCTGCTGTTTGATGGCGCCGCGCAATAGCGCGAGATGCTCTGCCACTTCCCGGCTGCTGCTGAAGTCGGGCACGAGCATCTCTTCGCGCGCCAGCTCGGGCTTGAGGTGCTCGGGGATAACCGCTTCAATTTTGCGCATGGCCTGATGGGCCGCGCGGGCCAGGCTTTTGTCGGTCCAGGCCCGCACCATGCGTGCGCCGAGCAACAATGCCGCCAACTCCTCCTCGCTGAACATCAGCGGCGGCATGTGAAACCCTTTCAGCAGGCGATAGCCGACACCGGCCTCTCCCGTGATCGGCACGCCCGAAAGGCCCAGGTCTTGCATGTCGCGATAGATGGTGCGCGCGGAAACCTCGAGCGCTTCCGCCAGGTCACACGCGGTGACAACCCTGTCGTGACGCAACAGTTGAACGATCTGAAACAGGCGGTCCGCGCGGCGCATCCTTAAAATCGCAAATCCAGCGCCTTGCATAAATAACGCATGAAAGGGGTGGCCTCCCTTAAGCGCTCGACCACTTCGGGATAGAAATTTTTGGATAGGGCGAGCCTGTCATTCAACCCGGCGATAGCGATAAAATCCTTGCGCTTGAGATCTTGCGCCAAGGGATGGTCTTTGGCGTAGCCGCGCGGTGAATTAGTGAGGGCATCGCCCGCGAGCGAAAATTTCCGATTGAAGGTTTTGTCGTCGCGTGCGGCCAGCCAGGCATCGCCATTTTCGACGATGCTATCCCGTATCCGGCCCAGGGTGCCGGCATCGGGGCGCCAGATACCGGCACCCACAAAACAATCGCCGGGTTCGATATGAAGATAATAGCCCGGGGCATGAACGTCCTTACCCATTTCATGGCGGAACTGGATACCGATATTAGTTTTAAAAGGGCGCTTGTCTTTACCGAAACGCGTATCACGGTAAACCCGCATTAAAGACCCTCCCACCTTCTTGGGCAACGCACGAAAGCGCGGAGCGATCATGCTCAACTCAGCGGCAATGTCGCTAATAAAATTCAAGGCCGGAGTGCGAACCATTACCTCATAGTCTTGCTTGTGCGCATCGAACCATTCGCGTTTATTGTTCGCCGCCAAAGCCGAGAGGAAATCAAACGTGTCTTTTGTGAAGTAGGGGTTCGCCACGCTACGCTACCTCTCGGCATGACGCTTGAGATCGCTTATCATCAAATCCAGCGGGCAAAAAAAGCGCGGCTTTTTGACGGCCCGCCGGAATGACTTGCGCAGCGTTACTCGCCATCCCAATAGCTTATGTTGAAATTTTCGCGTCCAACGAAGCGGAACCCTCGTGGCTGCCCGTCCGGGCCTGGAGGGTATTCGGCCAGCACCCCAAACTTGCCCGAGTCGGGATATTCCGCAATTTCAGGCGACAGCTTGGTGCTGACGGCAAGGTACTTCAATTCCACCTTGCCCGTATTGATGATCTGATGCGCGGTTTCCTTTCCCCCGGCCGGACAGGCGACCACATCGCCCGGCCGGATAGGATAGACCGCACCACCAATGCGGACTTCACCCTCGCCTTCGATAACGAAGAACATTTCTTCATTGACGTGATGGTTGTGAAACGGAAATGCGCGCTTGCCCGGAGGCACGGCGGTGAGGTTATAGCCGAGTTTTTGCGCGCCGATGCGCGGAGCGATCATCCCCATACGCGCATCGAATCGCTCGGCCGCGGAACCCGTCGCAGCGAAGGCGGCGGGGCGGGGTTGCAGTTCGACGTCGGCAATATTGAGAATCGGTTTGGTCATTAGTGTTCTCCATTTTTGGATGTGCGCGCGTCAAAAAGGCAGCCCAACCATTACCTCATACCAACCGTGTCTTTCGTGAAGTAAGGAATAAGGGTTCGCCATTCCAGCTATCCCTGCTTGAGATAACTGATCAGCGACAGCATCGCGCCCTGTGGATCCTGAATCACCGCAAAACGCCCCACGCCGGGAATATCTTGCGGCGGCACGCGGATTTTACCGCCGAGCTTCTCAACGCGGGGCAGCAGCGCGTCAACATCACTTACCGTGACATATGACCCCCAGGCCGGCGGCATGCCCGCCGCCTGAGCCGGAATGGCCATGATGCCGCCGACCTCCTTCTCGCCCAGCTTGACCAAAGTGTAGTCCATGCCGCTTGGATTGACATCCTGCAAGGTCCAGCCCAACAGTTCGCCATAAAATACTTTGGCTCCCTTCACGTCCGTGGTCAACAGCTCATTCCAGCTAAATGCGCCATGTTGTTTCATTGCCGTGTCGCTCATTGCTATCTCCTTTTTTTGCCGTGGGTAACTACGCAAAAAGGAGATTAACAAGGGGCTACTGACAGCGTGGTGTCAGTAAGATCAAAATAAAAGCAAAGGTATCGCGGGACTGTAAAGAATGGCTCTTCCTCAAATTCACTGTGAATTTTCCCACAATGCGCGAGAATTCTGTTTCTTAAACTCATTGCACCCATCATGAAAGACACCGCCCTATACGAACACCTTCTTGGACTGAAATCGCCGTGGTCGGTGAAATCGGTTGATCTCTCGCTGGAGGCACAACGCATCGTTGTTGAAGTGGTGCTCAAGCCTGGTCAACTCTGGGTAGACCCCACCGACGCTACCCGGCGCGCGCACATCAACGGCTGGACTGAACGCCAATGGCGACATCTGGATACCTGCCAGCTTGAAACCATCATCAAGGCCCGCGTCCCCCAGCTCAAATACAGCGACGGCACAGTCTGCGAACTGGCTGTGCCCTGGGCCGAACGCTACAGCCGCGTCACCCTCTTGATGGAAGCCTTTGTCGTCAAGCTGCTGCAAGTCTGCCCCACCACGCAGGGCGTGTGCGACTTCACCCGGCTGGCCTGGAGCTCGGTCAACGACATCATGCTGCGTGCGGTCGAGCGCGGCATGCTGCGCCGCACCGAAGACGACGTGCCTCATCTCGGACTGGATGAGAAGAGTTCCGAGAAAGGCCACACTTACGTCAGCATCCTGACCGACATTGACCGGGGACGCGTGCTGGATATGGTGCCCGAACGTCGCGGGGACGCAGCGAGGGATTTGCTGGAAACGCTCAG
>DAIAMA010000359.1 GCA_027438535.1 bacterium | reverse complement strand
TGCGATACCGAAGTCATCGTGCATGCTTGGGAACAGTGGGGTGAAAAATGCGTGGAGCGTTTTCGCGGCATGTTTGCCTTCGCGCTGTGGGATCGCAACCGGCAGACGCTGTTCCTGGCGCGGGACCGCATGGGCGTCAAGCCGTTGTTCTACGCGCTGCTCGATGATGGCCAGTTGATCTTCGGCTCGGAATTGAAGGTGCTTACTACGCATCCGGATTTAAGACGCGACATCGACCCTTATGCGGTCGAAGAATACTTCGCCTACGGCTATGTGCCCGAGCCGCGCACCATCTATAAACAAGCGCTCAAATTGCCTCCGGCGCACACGCTCACCATTAAGTGCGGCGAGCGGCTGCCCGTGCCCAAGCCCTATTGGGATTTGACGTTCGATGCGAGCGCGTCGATGTCCGAAGAGGATGCAAAACAGGAGCTAATCGACCGGCTGCGCGAATCGATCAAGATTCGCCTCATGTCCGAAGTGCCGCTGGGCGCGTTCCTATCCGGCGGCGTGGATTCCAGTGCCGTGGTGGCGATGATGGCGGGCCTGAGCAACGAGCCGGTCAATACCTGCTCCATTGCATTCAAGGACAAAGCGTATAACGAATCCGAGTTCGCCGCCCTGGTGGCGGCGCGCTACCGCACCAATCATCACATCGAAGAAGTGGATACCGACGATTACGACCTGATCGACACCCTCGCCGCGTTGTACGACGAACCTTACGCCGATTCTTCCGCTATCCCTACCTATCGCGTATGCCAGCTCGCCAAAAAGCACGTGACCGTGGCGCTCTCTGGCGACGGCGGCGACGAAAGCTTGGCGGGATATCGGCGTTATCGCTGGCATATGAATGAAGAGCGGATTCGCAATTTTTTGCCGCAAAGCTTGCGCGGGCCGGTATTCGGCTTGCTGGGGAAAGTTTATCCAAAAGCCGATTGGGCACCCAAAGTATTGCGAGCTAAGACCACGCTTCAAGCACTGGCGCGCGATTCGGTGAGCGCGTATTTCCACAGCGTTTCCACGGTATCGGATGAGCTGCGCGCGCGTATTTTCAGTCCCGCTTTCAAGGCCGGGCTGCAAGGGTATAACGCGGTCGAAGTACTGCGCGGCCACGCTAAGCGCGCGCCGGCGCATCCTTTATCCGCTATTCAGTATTTGGATTTCAAAACTTATCTGGTCGGCGATATCA
>DAIAMA010000358.1 GCA_027438535.1 bacterium | reverse complement strand
AGTCACCATCGAAGGCACCAAGACACCCATTGGCCCGGCGGCGGGCGCGGCGGTCGGCGGCGTCGCCGGCAGCGAAGTGGGCGGCGGCAAGGGCAGCATTGTCGGTGCGATCGTCGGCGCGGTAGCGGGCGGTTTGGCCGGCGGCGCGATCGAGGAGGGTGTCACCAAGCAAAAAGGTTTCGAGATTACCGTCAAGCTGGATAACGGCAGGCTGCTCGCCGTTACCCAGGCCGCGGACGAAACCTTCCGCCCCGGCGACCGGGTGCGGGTGCTGAGCGGGGGCGGCGTCACCCGCGTCAGCCATTGAGCTTGCGCGCGAAGGAAGGCACGCCGCCGATCCGTGCGTTTTTCGCGCTTGCGCATTTCTTTCGTCCTGTCATCGCCACGCCGTCGTGCGTGATCGAGGGATGCGGCACCAAGCGATAGAGCGCCCCGCGCCAGAAAACACCTATATGAATGAAAAAGTCGATGTCGCCGCGTTGCAGATCGGTATGTTCGTGGCCGAACTGGACCGCCCCTGGATCGACACGCCTTTTCTCTTGGAAGGGGTGTTAATCGAATCGGATGAGCAGATCGAGACGCTGCGCCGCTATTGCCGCTATGTCATGGTGGACCCCTTGCGCAGCACCGGCTGGCACTACCGGGGCAACACGCCGGAACACCAAGAAGCGCTGCGCCGCCTCGCCATTCTTGAGCGCCAGGAACCGGGTACCGCCGCGCATCTGGCGCCATTGCCATTGGATCTCGCGGAACGCGCGGACGGCGCTTTCGCGCGCAACCGGAATCGCTATCCCGACCGCGCCCGCCTCGAAGAAGAACTGCCGCGCGCCAAGGAAATCCATGTCCATGCGGAACAGGCGGTGGAACAATTTTTCGATGCTTTGCAGCACCACGGCGCCACCGATCTCGAGCGCGCCCACCAAGTGATGGAAGGCATGGTGGAAAGCATCGTCCGCAACCCGGATGCGCTCGCCCTGCTGAGCCGGGTGAAGCGCGCAAGCAGCTATGTGTATGGCCGCTCCGTCAGCGTCGCCATCAATATGCTGCTGTTCGGGCGTCACCTCGGCTTTCCGCGCGACCATATGCATTTGCTGGGCGCGGCGGGATTGCTGCTGGATGTCGGCACGGTCAAAGTGCCGCCGGAACTCCTGAACAAACTGGGCCAGCTCACGCCGGAGGAATATGACACCGCCA
>DAIAMA010000357.1 GCA_027438535.1 bacterium | reverse complement strand
CCAAGTGAGATTTTGTTCGGCGATAGTTTCAGCGGCGCGGCGCGCGAGGCGCTCACGCAACGCCGCATCTTCGACCAGGCGCCGAATCGCGCCGACCAAAGCGGCGGGATCGGCGGGGTCGAACAGCAGGGCATTGTCGCCGTCGCGCAATATTTCACAAATATTCGGCTGGCTCGGCGCAATCACCGCCCGGCCTAAAGCCAAATACTCGAACAACTTGAGCGGCGAGGCATACGCTACCACCGCGGGCTGCAAGGCAATGTCGAATGCCGATACGTAGCCCGCAACATCATCGCGCCCGATCACGCCGGTAAAGGTCACATGGCCGGCCACGCCCAGAGATTGCGCCTGCCGCTCCAACGTGGCGCGCGCGGGTCCGTCGCCCACCACCAGCAGGTGGCAATTCATCCTACGGCCTTCATGTGCGATGAAGTCGATAACTTTGTCCATGCCGTGCCAATCGCGCACGAAGCCGGTAAAGCCCAGCACCAGACGGCCTTCGAGTCCCCGCGCGCGCTTAGCCGCGGCGGTATCGACGCCGCTTGAAAAGCGCTCGCCATTGATGCCGTTGGGAATGACGACGATGCGCTCGGCCGGCACGCCGGTCTGCGCGATCATAGCGCTGAGCACTTTTGTTACCGGCAGAACAAAGTCCGCATTGCGCCAGGCGTAATGCTCCGACCAACGTGCCAGCGCCTTGAGCGTGACGCCGCCATAACGCACGCGCTCGTCAAACAAGGGCGAGTTAACTTCGAGCAACAGCGGCAAGCCATAGCGGCGCTTAATCCACACGCCGGCGGGCTGCATCAAGTTGTAGCGCTCATACAGCATGTCGGGGTGATGCGCACGCACTGCCGCGCGTAAGCGCCAATAGGCGAGGAGGCTGTAGGCAAACTCCATCAGCTCGTAGATGAAACGCGGAAGGTGTTGCTTGAGCCGGGCCACGAGTCCGCCATCGGAACCAAAATCGGATTTTCCCATGGCGGCGGGCGCGACCACGATCACTTCATGGCCCTGTGTACGCAGCGCATGAATCATCTCTTCTATATGGACGTACTGCCCATCCTTAGAGCGGGTACGGTGGTGGTAGAGGATTTTCACGGCCGTCGTGCATGCGCGTTGCGCAGAAAGGCATCGAACATCAGCACGGTCCACAGCGCGGTGCTGTGGTCGCTCAGGCCGCTGATGTGCTCATCCGCCAACCGGCCCAGGA
>DAIAMA010000356.1 GCA_027438535.1 bacterium | reverse complement strand
GTTTGCGCGGCGGCTGCAAAAACTTTTACCGCCGATTGGCCCCGTGGATTTGGTCACGCCGGTATCGAGCGCGAGCAGAAACAGCACCGCATGCGCATTGGGAATCATGGACAGCGTCAATTCGGGCTCGGCGCCCAAGGCATTCAGACCGGGCGTATCGAGAATCGCCAGCCCGTTTTTTAGCAGCGGGTGCGGATAATTGATCAGCGCATGGCGCCACGCGGGGATTTCCACCCGGTCGCCGCGCAGCATATCGTGCAGCGTGGGGTCTTGGTCATCCCACAAACCCAGCGTGCGCGCCTCGACTTTGGTGACGAGCTTGGTTTGCGTCAAACTTTGCAGCGCCTCCATCATAGCGTCGGCGGAGGCGAGATTCAGCTTGGCGGTGACCCACTCGATGGGCTTGCGCCTAAGCTGGCTGATGGTCTCGTCGCGGTAGCGGCTCTCGATCGGCAGCAAGCGAATGAAAGGTTCCTCGCGCGCATCGTAGAATAATTCGGTGGGGCACATGGTGGTGCGCCCGGCGTCGGAAGGCAGCAAACGCTGCTTGAAATCGGCGAAAAACAGCGCATTGATCAACTCGCTCTTGCCGCGCGAGAACTCGGCCACGAAAGCCAGGGTGACATGGTCTTGCTTCAGGCTTTCCACCAAATCGAACAGCTTAAGCGATTGCTGCGCCTCGAATTCGCCATGCCTGTCCAGCCAAGCTTGATAATGGGTGATCGCGCTCACCAGCGCATCGCGCCACTGCTGGTAATTCCGGACTTGTTGTTCCAGAGAGGCGCTCATTCGCTCATCCATAAGGTTTCCGGCGCGATTGCCGAACCATGAATTTCCACGATTTTATGCCGGCTGTGTGCGCCTTGTTTCAACACCACCTGCATCAGCGGCACCTGAAATGCCTTAGCCAAAAATTTGGCCAAGGCCGTATTCGCCGCGCCCTCGACCGGCGCGGCCCGCACTTGAATTTTGAGCGCGCCGGCATGCGTACCGGCGACTTGGGTCGCGCGCGCGCCGGGCTGAATGTGCAAGGTCAGCACCACGCAGCCGCGCTTGTCATCGCGCCGGTACCATGCCGCCACGTCACATCAAGCCCACGCGAATTAGGCCCGCGAACCAGGGCAGGATGAAATTCAACAACATCAAGCAAATCAGCACCACCACCATCGGCGACAAATCCACGTGGCCAATCAGCGGCAAAAGTTTTTGCAGCCGCCGCGCGAAT
>DAIAMA010000355.1 GCA_027438535.1 bacterium | reverse complement strand
GTGCCCGTGCAGCACATATTGATGAATGCGCGGGCTGGTCATGAGCGCGATGGCTTGGGTAGACATGTTGTAATGGCTATCCGCCACTACGCAAGTATTGCCGGTCGTGGCCGTCTCGGAGGCATATACCGGGTAGGCGAATCCCGCCTTGAATGTCTTCAGCTTATAAACCACCGTATCGATGGTATCTTGGATCACCTCCTTGGGCAGATTTTCGGCTTGTAGAAATTGCCGCAAGCCTTGTAGCCGTTCGGGTGAAGGATCACCGGAATACAACAAGAAAAGCGGCGCATACGCATCGCGCGCCGCGGCCTGATCCGCCGCCCCCGCGCCGCTCGCGCCGAGCACGACGGCGGCTAACCCGATCCAAGCACCCATCCACCGCATTGCCTCTCCCGTTTCTCAACTAGGCCTCGAGTTGAATATCGGCATATCCGGCGGCGGCTTAATAGCGGCGAAAGATATGAATCCGCTATACTTTGGGCCGTTCTCCTCGGACGCAAACGCATCGCCTATATGAATCACACCGAACTGCTGGGGCTAATCGCGGGTTTATTCACTACCGTCGCCTTCGTGCCGCAAGTGGTGAAAATCTGGAAATCCAGGCACGCGAAGGACATTTCGCTCGCCATGTTCGCCATCTTCAGTACCGGCGTCGCGTTATGGATTGTGTACGGTTTTACCATCGGCTCGCTCCCGGTGATTCTCTCCAATAGCATTACGTTCGCGCTGGCGCTGGCCATTTTGGCGCTCAAACTGTATTTCCGCGATTAATGCTCCGCCTTGAAAATCGGCCCCAAGCGGCCTATCCTGTGCGCGAACGATAAACAGGTTGAGGTCTATGTCGAACAAACATCCTATTGTCGCCGTCACGGGCTCGTCCGGCGCCGGCACCACCACCGTACGCCATGCATTCAGCGATATCTTCCGGCGTCAGGGCATCCAGGCACAGATCGTCAAAGGCGATAGTTTTTACCGCTATGACCACGCCGAAATGGAGCGGCGGATCGTTGATTCGGTCAAACAAGGCCAGCCTTTTAGCCACTTCGGCCCGGAAGCGAATCTGTTCGATAAACTGGAAACCCTATTCGCGCAATACGGGAAAAACGGCAGCGGCGAAATCCGCCACTATGTCAAAGACGCCGACGATGCCCGGCGCTTCGGCAAACCCATCGGCGGCTTTACCCCGTGGCAAAAAATCGAAAAGGGATCGGACCTGCTGTTTTA
>DAIAMA010000354.1 GCA_027438535.1 bacterium | reverse complement strand
CGGCACCGTTGGCCAATCGCTTTACGCACTATGAAGTCGAAGCGCACTTGGACGATTGGGTGATGTGGGCGCATGGGCGCGGCATCGACGAGCGCATTATCGGCTTCTTGCGCTTTCGCCCCGATTTGTTGTTCAACTTCGATCCGGCGCACAATCCGATCGCGTTTCCGAGCCCGCGCTCGTGGGAATTCGCGCATCGCGCGCTGAACAAATTTACCGAGATACCTACACTGTTGCGCGACGCGCTGCAAGCCTGCGTCGGGCCCGCCGCAGGCATCGAACTCAAGGCCTTCATCGATAGCATGGATCAATTGCCGGATATCGACGGCATCGTGCAAGGCAAACCGGCGCATGTGCCGAGCGGCATCGATTTGCAATACGGTGTGGCGGCGGCCTTGGTGCGGCGCGCGGTGCTGGCGAAAGGCACTCCCGACGCTAACCGGGTGCTGGGCAATATCCTTACCTATGCGCGGCGTTTCCCGCAGCGCGAAATGGGCGTGATGCTGGTGACGGACTTACACCGCGCAATCGGCAAGCCTTTGTTTGGCGTGCCGGAGTTCGCCGATTGGGCCAACAGTATTACCGATCTGATGCTGTACGACATGCAGTGGTCCGGGAACTGAGCCGGGCTGCATGAAAATTTTCTCCTGCGGTGAATGATTGCTGACATGGCCACCGATCTTTCCGAAATCGAAACCAAGCTTTCCGCTGCGCGCACCCGCTTGATTTTGGAAAAACCCTTTTTGGGTACGCTGGTGATGCATCTCGAACTCAAGGCGAGCGTCGGTGACGGCGGCGTGCGCACTACCGGCACCGATGCGCGCTTTTTCTATTACAACCCGGAGTTCATTCGACATCTGACGCTGGTGCAAACGCAATTCATGCTGGCGCATGATGCCATGCATTGCGCGATTATGAATTTTTGCAGCCATTGCGGCGGCCCCATCGCGCTCAGCGTGCCGCCCGGGGACAATTTGCCACGCCATGTGTGTGCCACTTGCGGCGCGATTCACTATCAAAACCCTAAAATGGTCGTAGGCGCGATTCCGGAATGGGAAGACAAAATTTTACTTTGCCGCCGTGCCATTCAGCCTAAACAGGGGTTATGGACACTACCGGCCGGCTTCATGGAGAACGGGGAAACCACCGCCCAAGGCGCGGCACGCGAGACCTGGGAAGAAGCCAGCGCACAAGTGGAAATCGGCGATCTCTATTCCTTGTACAACTTACCGCATATCAATCAAGT
>DAIAMA010000353.1 GCA_027438535.1 bacterium | reverse complement strand
GCCCCAGGCAAGGGAGACCATCAGGCGGCCATCGAGGATTTGCACCGCTGCGCCCATTAATGCGATATGTCCCGCAAATAGGGCGGGAGCGGCGAGTATTTTCAGGCTGGGTAAACGCCCGGCATAGTAATACGCTGCATACAGCTCGAGCGCGTACAGCAACGCCAACAGATCGTGTGCCGGCACCGGCGCGATATTGGTATTCAACAACACGCGCAAATAGTTGATGGCGAAGATCACGCCGATGACCAAGCGAATCGGCAAACCAACCGCCGCAGAATTGCCCCGGAGCATAAAATAAACGGCGATCAATGGCGCCAGCAGCAAGGCGACCCAAGGCGCAAATTCACCGGGGATCAACTCCATATAGCCCGCGTGAAATAGCGCCAATGCCGCATAAGCACCCACCAATAGGGCGCCCGATTCCGGCACTTGGCTCATCACACGCCGCGCGACGAGATAGGCCAGGAGCAAAATCCCCGCGCTGCCAAGCGCGATCCACGGCGCGGCCGACGGCAGATGCTGTAACAACGCATACTGCAAGGCATAAAATATCAGCAGTAGCGGCAAGTGCGCCAGAGCCTCGGCTTTATCCATGGGCCGCGCATGCCGAACGGAAAAGGCCACCGCGCCACTAATAAAAATCATGAACTGAACTGCCTGAAACAAAAATGCGATTCCCCACCCGCTAGGCGACATCTGCCTCCATAGAAAATGAAAGCCCAGCAGCGCCATATACGCTGCCAGCAGATAGACGCGGCGCTGTCCTATCCAAATTGCGTAGATGCAAAACAGCGCGCTCCATGCGGAGTAGTAAATCACCAGATCGGTGACCGAGCCGGACAAGGTGTGCAGCATGAACGGCGCCGAGTAAGAGCCCACCACGGCGAACAGGCCATACAGCTCGCTCTCGAACAAGCTGCCTAACCACAGCGCAACGAGACAAGTCACGATCACCGCCGCCGTTGCCGCATGCGCACCGATGAAGTGATAGTAGAGATGCGCGCCATAGATCGATAAAAACAATACGACCAAACCACCCGCCGGCAGCAAGCTCGCATACTGGCGGTCGGATGCGCGCAGCCATAGCCCCGCGCCGATGAGTGAGAAAGCACTCAACACCGCGAGCGTAAGCTGACGCTCCGGCGTCAACCAACCGGCGTCGAGCGCTAGGCGAATCAGATACGCCGCCGCCAACACCAAGGCCGAGGCGCCCGTCCAGCCGAGAATTTGCGTCACCGGCAAAGGTGTTGCCTCGCTT
>DAIAMA010000352.1 GCA_027438535.1 bacterium | reverse complement strand
GTCGGTAGCACCCAGCTTGTCGAACAGATCGAAAGTCTGGTTCACGACCCAGTCAGGGCGCGCGCCGGGACGGTCCACCTTGTTGATCACAACGATGGGGCGCAGGCCCAAAGCCAGCGCCTTCTTGGTGACGAAACGGGTCTGCGGCATCGGGCCTTCCACCGCATCCACCAGCAGCAGCACGCCGTCCACCATGCCCAGCACGCGCTCCACTTCGCCGCCGAAGTCGGCATGGCCCGGGGTGTCGATGATGTTGATGCGGTATTCGGTATCGCCCTGCTTCCAGCGCAGCGCGGTGTTCTTGGCGAGAATGGTGATGCCGCGCTCGCGCTCCAGATCGTTCGAATCCATCACGCGCGTACCCATTTGCTGATGCGCTGCGAAAGTACCGGATTGTTGCAGAAGCTTATCGACGAGCGTGGTCTTGCCGTGGTCGACGTGCGCGATAATAGCGATGTTACGGAGATTTTGTATCACAGGACACCCGGGGCTACGGCCAAAAAACCGTTAAGTATACCCGAATTTACACCTAAAAAGGCAGCCTAAACCTTAGGCACCGTATCCTTGAACGGCTGAGACTCGTTCAAGCGTTCGGCAAGCCTGGCCAGATTAGGGTGGGCTTCGCGCCAATTGATCTCGGCAAAGCGCAGATCGAGATAACCCAGGGTACAGCCGACGGCGATATCGGCTAGATTCATCAAATCGCCGGTACACCATTTTTTCTCGCCCAATTCTTCCGACATCGCTTCCAGGCCGCGCAATACCTTTTGCTCTTGGCGCGCGATCCACTCCTGGCTCTGATGCTCGGGCGCGCGCTTGGTGCGTTCCAAGGAAATCAGCGCCGCCGCATCGGTAATGCCGTCGGCCAAGGCTTCCCAGCGCTTGACCGCGATGCGCTGACGGCTGCCCTCTGGAATCAGGCGCGATACCGGGGTAACGGTATCCAAATACTCCACGATCACGCGCGAATCGAACAGCGTTGAGCCGTCGTCCAATACCAGCACCGGTACTTTGCCTAGGGGGTTGCTATCCGGTACTTTGGTATCGGCGTTCCATGGCACGTCCACCACGAATTCCAAATCGATATGTTTTTCGATGGCGACGATACGCACTTTGCGCACGTAGGGGCTGGTGAGCGATCCAATCAGTTTCATCATAATAATTTCCTAGTTCAAATTTATTTCACCACGGAGTGCTTAAGTTCTTAAGCTCCCATGAGCGGAATCACTTTTCCCGGCCGGATATAGTCCGCCATTTGGTTAAAGTTAAGATAACGGTAGATATTGTCCGAGAGCGGC
>DAIAMA010000351.1 GCA_027438535.1 bacterium | reverse complement strand
TTGGTCCGCATGCCACGCTCGGCGGATGTGTCGCTACGGGTCTTTCCGGCCCGCGCCGCGCGAGCTTAGGCGCGGTACGCGATTTTGTGCTGGGGGTGCAAATCCTGGATGGCCAGGGCGAGCTGCTACGCTTCGGCGGGCAAGTGATGAAGAATGTGGCGGGTTACGACGTATCGCGCCTCATGGCCGGATCATTGGGTACCTTGGGTTTGATTTTGGAAGTATCGCTCAAGGTATTACCCAAGCCGAAGTCGGAAGCGACCTTGCAATTCGAGTTGAATGAAACCCAGGCGCTGGAAAAAAATGAATCGCTGGGCGGGCGAGCCGCTACCGATTTCCGCGACTTGTTATCATGACCACGTGTTGACTATGAGGTTGTCCGGCGCGCAAAGCGCGGTACGGGCGGCGCACGCCAAGTTGGGCGGGCAGATGATGCTGGCGGGCGAGGATTTTTGGTGCGGTATCCGCGAACAGACCTCGCATTTCTTCCGCGATGGCATGTCCTTGTGGCGGCTGTCTGTGCCTTCGACAGCCGCGGTACCCGTGCCGGGCAAGCAGCTCATCGAATGGGGCGGCGCATTGCGCTGGGTATTTACCGAGGGCGAACCGGGCGCGGTGCGCGCCGCCGTTGAAAAAGTACGCGGCCAAGCGACCTTATTCCGCAGCGCAAAAAAACCGGCGGCGGTATTTCACCCCTTTCCCCAACCCTTGCAGGACGTGCATAAACGCATGAAGCGCGCCTTCGATCCGCAGGGTATCTTCAACCCAGGACGCATGTATGCGGATTTTTAATTTTTTGCCGAAGAGATCGCAGCGCGTGCAATCGCGGTTTTTCTCTGTGGCCTCTGTGATCTCTGTGGCTGATTTTTTATATGCAAACCAACCTCGCTGACTTCATAAAAAATACACCCGAGGGTCGAGAAGCTGATCAGATTTTGCGCGCGTGCGTGCATTGCGGTTTTTGCCTCGCCACTTGCCCCACGTATCAATTGCTCGGCAATGAATTGGACAGTCCGCGCGGCCGCATCTACTTGGTCAAGCAGATGCTGGAAGGCGGGCCGGTCACGGCCAAGACGCTGCTGCATCTGGACCGCTGCCTCACGTGCCGCGCTTGCGAGACGACGTGCCCGTCCGGCGTGCAGTATGGCAAGTTGATCGACATCGGGCGCGGCATCGCCGAGCGGAAAGTGGGGCGCGGCATGTTATCGTGGATGCGGCGCAAAGCCTTGCGCGTCCTGTTACCGGCTCCCGTTTTGTTTGCGCCGCTATTCAAGCTGGGGCAACTATTCCGGCCGCTGTTGCCGGC
>DAIAMA010000350.1 GCA_027438535.1 bacterium | reverse complement strand
CCGTTCTCCTTAAATCCAAATGCCTGGTGGTGAAAGTCGGCAGCAGCCTGGTCACCAATGAAGGTCAAGGGCTCGATACCCAGGCCATCGCGCATTGGGCCGACCAGATCGCGCGTCTCAAAATCCTGGGCAAGCAAGTCGTGTTGGTTTCCAGCGGCGCGATCGCCGAGGGCATGCAACGCCTGGGCTGGAAGCAGCGCCCGCGCGCGCTGCATGAGCTACAAGCAGCGGCGGCGGTGGGGCAGATGGGCTTGGTGCAAGTGTATGAGACCTGCTTTCGCAAACATGCGCTGCATACCGCGCAAATTTTGCTGACGCATGAAGATCTCGCCGACCGCAAGCGCTATCTCAATGCGCGTTCGACGCTGCGCACGCTGCTGGCGCTGAATGTGATTCCGATCATCAATGAGAACGACACGGTGGTTACCGACGAGATTAAATTCGGCGATAACGATACGCTGGCCGCGCTGGTCACCAATCTCATCGAGGCGGATGCGCTGGTGATCATGACGGATCAAAAAGGCCTCTACTCCGCCGATCCGCGCAACGATCCAGGCGCGACGCTGATCCAAGAAGCGCGCGCCGGCGATGCGGCGCTGGAGAAAATGGCGGGTGGCGCGGGCAGCGCCATCGGGCGCGGCGGCATGCTCACTAAGGGGCTTGCCGCCAAACGCGCCGAGCGCAGCGGGGCGCATACCGTTATCGCCTGGGGACGCGAACCGGATGTCTTGGTGCGGTTGGCGCGAGGCGAAGCCATTGGTACGCAATTGATCGCGGATGAATCCAATAAAATCGCCGCGCGCAAAAAATGGCTGGCCGATCATTTGCAAGTACGCGGCCGGCTCATGCTCGACGCGGGCGCGGTGCGCGCGCTGCAGAGTGAAGGCAAAAGCTTGTTGCCGATTGGCGTGCAGGATCTGGCGGGGGAATTCGAGCGCGGCGAGGTGGTGGCTTGCATTGACCCATCCGGGCGCGAGATCGCGCGCGGCTTAATCAACTATACATCGCAAGAAACGCGCAAGATTCTTAGGCAGCCCTCGAGCGAGATCGAAGCCATTCTGGGCTATGTGGACGAGTCGGAATTAATTCACCGCGACAGCCTCGTCCTGCTGTAAGCCGCGCCGCGCTCAAGCGCCGGTATCGGGGTGCGCGTTCAAATACTGATTGTGACGTTCGATGAACTGCTGGCTGCTGCTGATGCCGCGCAGCTGAAGGATATGGCTGCGCGCCGCGACTTCGACCATCACCGCGATATTGCGGCCGGCGGCGACCGGAATACGCACCTTGGGAATATTGATGCCGAGGATTTCCTGCG
>DAIAMA010000034.1 GCA_027438535.1 bacterium | reverse complement strand
GGGACGGCGCGAGGCGGTGATCGTCGGCATCGCGGTCACGCTCACCTTGGCGGCCACCTTGTTCGCCTCTTGGGCATGGGGCTTCACGCTCAACCGCGTGTCCTTGTTCGCCTTGATTTTCTCCATCGGCATTTTGGTGGACGACGCTATCGTGGTGGTGGAAAACATCCACCGCCGGCGTCAGCTCGACCCCGGTAAAACCTTGCTCGATGTCATCCCCGAGGCCGTGGACGAGGTGGGCGGGCCGACGATTCTCGCCACGCTGACGGTGATCGCGGCGCTGTTGCCGATGGCTTTCGTAACCGGGCTGATGGGGCCGTATATGAGCCCGATCCCGATCAATGCCAGCATCGGCATGTTGATTTCGCTCGCGCTCGCGCTCGTCGTCACGCCTTGGCTCGCGCTTAAATTATTGGGTAATCACCCCGTGCATGGAGCCAGCCCAAGGGAAGACCGGTTCACGCACTGGTTCGAGGCCAAGCTCACGCCTTACCTCAATGGCGACCAGGGCCGCCCCAAGCGCAAGCAATTATTGTGGTGGATATTGATTGCCATCGGCCTGGCGCTGGCGCTGGTGGTGTTCAAGGTGGTGATTCTCAAAATGCTGCCCTTCGACAACAAGTCGGAATTCCAGGTGGTGGTGGATATGCCGGTGGGTACGCCGCTGGAGCAGACAGCGCGTGTAATGCACGAGATCGGCGCTTATCTTGCCACGGTGCCGGAAGTGACCGACTACGAGGCGTATGTCGGCACCGCTTCGCCGATCAACTTCAATGGTTTGGTGCGGCAATATTATTTGCGGCGCGGCCCGGAAATGGGCGACATTCAGGTCAATCTGGTGGATAAGCACCAACGCGAGCGCCAGAGCCATGAGATCGCGCAGAGCGTGCGCGTGCCGATCGAAAAGATCGCGGCGCGGCTTGGCGCGAATGTGAAAATCGTCGAAGTGCCGCCCGGCCCGCCGGTGCTTTCGCCGATCGTGGCGGAAGTGTACGGGCCGGACTATCAGGCGCAAATGGCCGTGGCCAAGCAGGTGCGCGCGGCGTTCGCCAAGACTAAGGATATTACCGGTATCGACGACAGCATCGAGGCCGACGCGCAAAAATTCACGCTGCATGTACTGCAAAATAAAGCAGCGCTGAAAGGCGTGGCGCAGGAAGATGTCGTTACCGTGATGAGAATGGGGCTTGCCGGCGAAGATGTAACGCCGATCCACTCCGGCGATTCCAAATTCGAGATTCCGGTGCGCGTCATGCTCGCGCCGGAACGCCAGGGCAGCTTGGACGAGCTGTTGAAGCTGAACGTGCGTGCGCGCGACGGCACGCTGGTGCCGCTCTCCGAATTGGTGGAAGTGGTGCCGGCCGCGCGCGAGAAAACCATCTATCACAAAGATTTGTTGCCGGTGGTGTACGTGGTGGGCGATATGGCAGGCAAGATAGATAGCCCGCTATACGGCATGTTCGGCATCGAATCGGCGCTCGACGGCCTCAAGCTGCCGCAAGGCGGCACGCTCGGCCAGTATTTCATCCGGCAACCGCCGGACCCCTATGCCGGTTTCGCCTTGAAATGGGACGGCGAATGGCAAGTCACCTATGAGACGTTTCGCGACATGGGCATCGCCTACGCGGTGGGGCTGATATTGATTTATATTTTGGTGGTCGCGCAGTTTCGTTCCTACCTGGTGCCGCTCATCATCATGGCGCCGATTCCGCTCACGCTCATCGGGGTGATGCCCGGGCATGCGCTGCTCGGCGCGCAGTTCACCGCTACCTCGATGATCGGCATGATCGCGCTCGCCGGCATTATCGTGCGCAATTCGATTCTGCTGGTGGATTTCATCAATATGCACGTGGCGCAAGGAATGGATTTGCAGCAGGCGGTGATTCTCTCCGGCGCGACGCGCGCCAAGCCGATTATTCTGACCGGCTTGGCGGCGATGCTGGGCGCATTCTTCATCTTGGACGATCCGATTTTCAACGGCTTGGCGATTTCTCTGATCTTCGGCGTCTTTGTCTCCACCTTGCTGACGCTGGTGGTGATCCCGGTGTTATATTATGCGGCGCTGTACAAAAAAGTTTCTTCAACCAAGGAGGTATGAAATGAACGTCAATCAATGGGTACGCATTTTCGCGGGTGCTTTCATTCTGCTTTCCCTGGCGCTGGCGCATTTCAGCGGCCAGGCCGATCTTAGCCATGTGAGCTGGTTGTGGCTCACGGCGTTTGTCGGCATTAACTTGTTTCAAAGCGGTTTCACCAAGTTTTGCCCGCTGGAAATTTTCCTGAAAAAGGCGGGCGTGAAAGAATCCTGCGCTTAACTACCTCCATGGGCGCGGCCCCCGGCGCCGGCCGGGGACCGCGCTATCTCTCCCTTGACCGATCAAATCAAAAAAACGTTTTCGCCCTTGCATGCGAGTTTGTCGTTTCTCGCGCTGGCATGGGTGCTGCCCTTTTTGCAGTGGCATCATCAGCAACCGATCCCGAGTTTTTTCACCGAGTGGCTGGCGTTCGGGCTCGGATTATTGGCGGCACTGCCGCTCTTGAGTAAACGCTATTGGCAGCCGATGGTGTTGCCGCGTTCCCTGCTGTTTCTGCTCGGCTTTATTGCCATTCTGATACTGCAAGTCGTTCTGGACCGCGTGGCCTATCCGCAGCAGGCGTTCGTCGCCGCGCTGTATATCTTGTGGGGCGCGCTGATGTTGTGGCTCGGCAACCAGCTTGGCCGCGAATTGGGGCTGGAGGGTATCGCGGCGGTGCTGTCATGGGCGCTGCTGACGGGCGCCGCGCTCAGCAGCGTGATCGGCCTCCTGCAACATTTCGGCCTGGATACTGGGCTGGGCGCGCTGATTAATCCGAAGACCGGCAGTGCGCTCATGGCGAACCTGGGGCAGCCCAATCATCTCGCCGATTATTTGGCGCTGGGTTTGGCTTCGCTGTTGTATCTGCACGCTACCGCCAGACTCAAGACGTGGCTTGTGGCATTGCTCGGGGTGCTGTTGCTGTGCGTCTTGGCGCTTACCGGTTCGCGCGCCGGCTGGCTGTATCTCGGCGTGTTCGTTTTGCTGGCGTGGGTATGGCGCAAGCGCGGCGGCGCGGCGGCGCAGCGCATATTCATCGTCGCACTGCTGATGCCGCCCGTGTTCGCGGCGGTACAATGGCTGATGCACTTGCCCTTGATGCAGGGCGTGAGCGGCACCATTACGCCCACGGAGCGTTTGTTCGATCTGGCCAACGGCGTGGACATCCGGCTGGCCTTGTGGCGCGAAGCGGCGCAGATGCTGATTTCGCATCCCTTGCTCGGCGCGGGTTTCGGCCAATTCGCATGGCAGCATTTTCAACTCGCTTCCAGCGCGGCGCTGGCACAATCGGCGACGCTGCTGACCCCGAGTTTTTTAGCGGGTGCGATATACAACAACAGTCATAATCTGTTCGCGCAAATCGGCGCGGAATTCGGTGGCGCGGGTTTAGTATTGTTGATTCTGGGCGGCGGCGTGTGGCTGCGCGGCTGCCTGCGCCAGCCGGTAAGCGTGGCGGGCTGGTGGGCGGCGGCATTGCTGGCGGTGCTGTTCATCCACAGCATGCTCGAATATCCGCTGTGGTATGCGAATTTCCTGGGCATCGCCGCGATCTTGATCGGCGCGGCCGATACGCATACGCGACGCCTGCGTTTAAGCGGTTTCATGCGCGCGGCGTTCGGCGTGATGCTGTTGCTGGCGTGGATTAGCCTGGTGCGCATTGCCGGCAACTATACCCAGCTCGAAGGCTTATTGCGCGACCGTCAAGCCATGCCAAGCTTGCAGGAAATCAACCGGGTGTTGCGGCAAGTGCGGCAGGAATCGTTGCTGGCGCCTTATAGCGACTTCGCTTACGCGATTTCCATTATATTGAACCGCGAAGCGCTGGAGGCAAAGCTGGCGCTGAATGACGCGGTGATGCGTTTCGCGCCGACGCAGGAAATGATATACCGGCAGGCGCTCTTGCTCGCGCTGCATGGCGATGCGGGCGCGGCGCAGGCAATGCTGAGGCGCGCGCTGGCGGTGTATCCCGGCGGCGCGAAAGTTTTTCTCGGCGTGGTAAGCCGTCTCGAACCGGATGATCGCGCCGCGGTCGAACCCCTGCGCGCGACGGCATGGATTTTTTTACAGGAGCACAAGAGATATGCAGTTCATTAAAGACAATTTATTCATCGTCGCCTTGGCCGTGGCAAGCGGCGCCATGTTGCTGTGGCCTCTGCTGAGCCGCAGGCTTTCCGGCGGCAAGCAGGTCGGTACGCTGGAAGCGGTGCAAAAAATCAATCACGACGACGCTATCGTGATCGATGTGCGCGAGCCCGCCGAAATCGCGCAAGGAAAAATCCCCAAGGCAAAACCTATCCCGCTCGGCGAGCTCAATGGCCGCCTGGGCGAATTGGAAAAATACAAGGCCAAGCCGATTATCGTGGTTTGCCGCAGCGGCAACCGTTCCGCCGGCGCCTGCGGCATGTTGGCCAAGAACGGTTTTACCGATGTGTATAACCTCGCGGGCGGCATGATCGCCTGGGGACAAGCCAACCTACCCGTGGAGAAATAATCATGGCTCATGTTGTCATGTACTGCACCGCCGTGTGCCCCTATTGCACGATGGCGGAACGGCTGTTGACGCGCAAAGGCGTCGCCGGCATCGAAAAAGTTCGCGTTGATCTCGACCCGCAAAAACTCGGTGAAATGATGGAAAAAACCGGCCGCCGCACGGTACCGCAAATTTACATCGGCGATTTCCATGTGGGCGGCTTCGATGATCTTTCCGAATTGGATCAAGACGGCAAGCTGGATCCCTTGTTGGCGAAATAGGCGATGGCACATGCTCACACCGGCGGCCATGGCCATGCGCATGGTCCGCGAAGTTATAACCGGGCTTTTGCCATCGGTATTTTTCTCAACACGGCGTTCGTGGCGGTTGAAACGGCGTATGGCATCCAGTCGCATTCCTTGGCCCTGCTCTCGGATGCCGGACATAACCTGAGCGATGTGCTGGCCTTGCTGCTCGCTTGGGCGGCGGGTGTGCTCGCCAGCCGTAAACCCTCGCAGCGTTTTACCTATGGCTTGCGCAGTTCGACCATACTCGCGGCCTTGATCAACGCATGCGTGCTGCTGGTGGTGATGGGCGGTATCGGCTGGGAGGCGATCCAGCGCATGGCGCATCCGGTCGCGGTGAACAGCGTTACGGTCATGGCGGTGGCGGCGGTGGGCGTGGCGATCAATACCGTCACCGCGCTGCTGTTCATGGCCGGGCGGCATCATGATTTGAATATCCGCGGCGCTTTTTTGCACATGGCGGCGGATGCGGCGATTTCACTCGGCGTGGTATTGACGGGGTGGGGCATGCTGGCGACGGGATGGCTGTGGCTCGATCCGCTGGTGAGCTTGATACTGGTAGCCGTGATTGTCGCCGGTACCTGGAGCTTGTTGCGTGAATCCGTCGGGCTGGCGCTGCATGCCGTACCAGCCGGCGTGCAGCCCAGCGCGATCCGCGCGTATTTGGCGGGCTTACCCGGCGTGCGAGAGACGCATGATCTGCATGTCTGGGGTATGAGCACGACGGAAAGCGCATTGACCGTCCACCTCGTGATGCCGGAGGGCTACCCCGGCGACGTGTTCCTGGCGCGGATCGCACGCGAACTGCATGACCGCTTCGGTATCGCGCATCCCACTATCCAAGTGGAAATCGGCGATCCGCAATATCCCTGCCTGCTCGCACCCGACCACGTGGTGTGAACCCGGGTGGTGGCATGGCAAGGGCTTGAAATCGCGCCATTGGGTACTATTTACAAAATAACCGTATCGTTTTCGGATAATCATGCATCTTGTCTGCCC
The DNA here is from genome assembly GCA_027438535.1 of bacterium. Classification (GTDB taxonomy): domain Bacteria; phylum Pseudomonadota; class Gammaproteobacteria; order Burkholderiales; family Thiobacteraceae; genus RBG-16-58-11. The sequence continues at coordinate 3,379 of DAIAMA010000034.1, read as the reverse complement.
TTCCTGTTTCGCGGTTAACCGCGTGCCCGACGAAAAATTGAGTGGCCACCCCCAATGCGGCAAATGCGGTGCGCCGGTGTTGCCGCCCGCGCCGGTGGAATTAACCCAGGCTAATTTCGCCAAGTTCATTCAGCATAATGAATTGCCGGTGCTGGTGGATTTTTGGGCGCCGTGGTGCGGGCCATGCAAGCAATTCGCGCCGGTATTCATGCAATTGGCACCGGAATTCGCGACGCGGGTGCGTTTCGCCAAGGTGAATACCGAGGCCGAGCAATTCTTGGCGCAGCAATATCAAATCCGCAGCATTCCCACGCTGGCGCTGTTCCAAAAGGGCGTTGAGCTCGATCGCGTGGCCGGCGCCATGCAAGGCGCACAACTCAAGGCGTGGCTCGCACGGCGCTAAGCGCACGGTTTTTTGTCATCCTAAGCGTGTAAAATAGCCCCATTTTCGTTTCGCGCGGCGCCATCGTTTTAGCGCCGTATTGCCCACCCTTAGGAGTCCTTATGTCTGAAGAACAAGCGCAGCCCCAATTCGGCATTGAGAAGCTTTACGTCAAGGATGTCTCGCTCGAATGCCCGAATACGCCCGAGCTGTTCCTGGATCGCGAAGCGCCGCAGATCGAGGTCAAACTATTCAATCAAGGCAAGCAAGTGGGCGAGGGACTATATGAGGTGATGCTGACGGTAACCGTCACCGCGAAAATAAGCGAACGCACGGCCTACTTGGCGGAAGTGGCGCAGGCCGGCATCTTCCGCATAATTCATGTGCCGGATGAAACGCTGGAGATGATCATGCACATCACTTGTCCGAATATGTTGTTTCCCTATGCGCGCGAAGCGGTGTCCGATTTGGTGGGCCGCGCGGGCTTTTTGCCGATTTATCTCGCGCCGGTGAACTTCGAGATGCTTTACCAGCAGCAGCGCGCCCAGCAAGCACAAGCGGCGGCGGGCGCACAGCCGACCGTGAATTAAAATGGGGCGCTGGTTCCTCGGCATGGCATTGTTGATAGCGAGCGCGGCCGCGCCGGCGCTCGAATTTCGCTCGGTCGCGGTGAATGCGGCGGTGCTCTACGATGCGCCATCGAATCAAGCCAAGAAACTGTTCATCCTCTCCCGCTACTATCCGGTGGAAATCATCGTCGCGCTCGACAAATGGATGAAAGTGCGCGACGCCAGCGGTGCCTTGGCCTGGGTGGAATCCGCCAAGCTCGGCACGCAGCGTACCGTGCTGGTGACGGCGGCGGAGGCCGAAGTTCACGCGCAGCCCGATGCGGCCGCGCCGGTGGTATTCAAAGCGCAACGCGACGTGGCATTGGATGTAGTCGAGATAACGGGCGCATGGGTGAAGGTGAAGCATCGCGACGGGCAGATCGGCTTTATTTCCGATAAAGACGTGTGGGGTATCTGATTAAGCGAGATAGGCCATGAAAGTCGCCGTGCTCGGTGCCGGTGCATGGGGCACCGCGCTTGCCATTAGCCTATCTTCGCGGCACGCCGTCACGTTGTGGGGGCGCGATGGCGCGCACATCGATACGCTGCTCCGGGAACGGATAAATGCACGCTATCTTCCCGAATTTCCCCTGCCCGACGCGCTGTGCTTAACGAGCGATTTGGCGCAAGCGATCCGAGATGCCGAGCTGATCGTCGTCGTCGTGCCGACCAGCGGCTTCCGTGCATTGCTGTTCGCGCTGACGCAGTCGGGAAATACGGCGCCGCTTGTCTGGGCAAGCAAAGGCTTCGAGCCGGGCGGCGCCAAACTGTTGCATCAAGTGGCGGCCGAAGTGTTGCCCGGACATATGCCGCGCGGCGTGCTTTCCGGCCCCAGCTTCGCGCAGGAAGTGGCGCTCGGGCTGCCTTGCGCGCTGACACTGGCCGCGCAGGATGCGGCGTTCGCGCAGGATGCGGCGGCTTGGCTGCATCATCATCACGTGCGCGTGTATTCCAGTACCGATGTGGTGGGCGTGGAGTTGGGCGGCGCGGTGAAGAATGTCATGGCCATCGCCGCCGGTATTTCCGACGGTATGGGTTCCGGCTACAACGCCCGCGCCGCGCTGATCACGCGCGGGCTGGCCGAGATCACACGCCTGGGGTTGGCGCTGGGCGGAAAACTCGAAACTTTCATGGGGCTGGCGGGCGTGGGCGATCTCATCCTCACTTGCACCGGAGATCTTTCGCGTAACCGCAGTGTGGGTTTGCGGCTGGCGCAAGGCTTGCCGCTCGCCACGATTCTGAAACAGCTCGGCCATATCGCGGAAGGCGTGCATACCTGCGCCGAGGTATTGCGCATGGCGGATACGCTGAAGGTGGATATGCCTATCACGCGCGCGGTACACGGCGTGATGTTCGAAGGCGTGCCGCCGCGCCAAGCCTTGGAAGCGCTCTTGTCGCGCGAGCCTAAGGCGGAGTATCGTGCTTAATCCCGAGTATGGCGTTTGGTGTAGCGATTGAAGGAGTCGGTATGAACAAATACGAATTCAACATCCGCACCCGCAATGGCCAGCGCGTGGACAAAATCACGATCCAAGCCGTGGACCGCGCAAGCGCCGAGGCGAGGCTGCGTCAGATGTATATGCAGTGCGAGGTGATCGATTGTGCCGAACGTCCGGCGGAGGTGCGCCAAGAAAACTTGGACGTGGAAGGCATTATCAACTTAATAACCAAATAGCCGGCGTACTAGTGAACCACGCCCGAACGGGTGAGCTCTTCGAGCAGCGCCTGATAATCGTGCGCGCCGCGGCTGGCGGGTGCGTGCTCGAAAATATCTTTGTGCACGGCGGGACTCTCCGCCACGCTTACGTTTTCCGCGATCGCCGTAACGCATAGATCGGCGCCGAATTTTTCTTGCGCTTGCGCCACGATATCGCGCGTCATCTTGCGCCGCCGGTCGAGCCGGGTGAGCAGATAGCGCCGCGGCAGCCGCCGCTTCAATACCAGTTCCAGCGCCTTGAGGGTTTTCTCCACTTGTTGCGCGCCATTGAGCGACAAGAAATCGGTGGAGATCGGGATAATCACCAAATCGCAGGCGAACAAGGCGTTAAGCGAAAGCACGCCCAGCATCGGACAGCAGTCGATCACGATCGGCGTATCGTCGCGCTGGATCGCTTCGGTGCGCAACCCGGCCGCGAGCCGCGTCACCACGTTGTACCCTTTGCCGAATAGGGTGTCGGCTTTCGCCAGATCCAAATGCGAAGGAATCAGGCGCCCTACCTTACCCGCCGGCTGAATCAACTCGGCGAGCTGATGGGTTTTTTGGTAGAAGCTGAAAATACTGGCATCGCTGGATTCCACTACGACGCCGGTAATGTGGGTGAGGTGCGCCTGCGGATCGAGATCGATGAGCAGGGGGCGGCGTTGCGCGCGCGCCATCGCGGCGGCGAGG
>DAIAMA010000349.1 GCA_027438535.1 bacterium | reverse complement strand
CCGTGGCCTATATGGCCGACGCCGCCGGCGCCCATTTCACGCCGAAAGAACCGCCGGCGCCCGCTACCCCCGCTCCCGCAACAAAACCGGCGGCCGCGAAGTAGCGCGACCGAGCCGCTCTCGCTAAAAAAGCGCGGATTCTTCCGCGCTTTTTTATTTGGCGTTACGCCTCCGGAATCTTGGTCGCCAGCATCGCCTTGATCTGCGTCAGGCGCGCATTGCCGTCGGCTTTCGCGGCGATGGGGTCGGCCGCGGTTTTGCGGCTGCGCACATGCTCGCTGCCCAACTCGTCGATGAAGCGCGAGGGCTCGCAGCTTTGCCAATCGCGCGCGCGTTTGCGTTTTTCGCAATAGCTGATGGTGAAGCTCAGTTGGGCGCGCGTCACCGCTACGTACATCAGACGGCGCTCTTCTTCCACCTGGCCGTTATCGATGCTTTCGCGGTGCGGCAAAATACCTTCTTCCGCGCCGACCAGGAATACATGCGGAAATTCCAATCCCTTCGCGGCGTGCAAGGTGGACAGGCGCACCGCATCGGTTTCCGACTCATCGTTATTGATCATGGACAGCAGCGCTACCATCTGCGCGAGTTCGATCAGGGTTTTGCCGTCTTCCTCGCCTTTGCGCGTGAGCCAATCAGTGAACTGCGTGACGTTTTCCCAGCGTACTTTCGCCGTGTGCTCGTTTTCCGAATCGAATAAATACAGCTCGTAGCCGATGGCGCGCAGCAGGTCTTTCAATATCGCGCCGGCCGGTTCGCGCGCGGCGCGGTATTCGATGTGATTGATGAAGGTGCAGAACTCGGTCAGCGCCGCGAGCGGCTTGGCCGGCAGTTGCGCCGCCAGCCCCGCTTCGAATACCGCGGCGAATAGGCTCACATTGCGGCTGGCGGCATCGCCGCCGAGTTTTTCCAGCGTTTGCGCGCCGATGCCGCGCTTGGGCGTGGTGATGGCGCGGATAAAGGCCGGGTCGTCGTCGGCGTTGAGGATCAGGCGCAGATAGGCGCCGATATCTTTGATCTCGGCGCGCTCGAAAAACGATTGTCCGCCGGACAGCAGATAAGGAATGTGCTCAGCGCGCAGCTTTTCCTCGAATACGCGCGCCTGATGGTTGCCCCGGTACAAAACCGCGAAGTCCGACCACTTACCGCGGTGTTCGAAGCGTTGCGCCATCATGCGCCGCACGATGATGTCGGCTTCTTGTTCGTCGTCTTTGGCAACCAGCACTTGGATCGGGTCGCCATAGCCCAGCTCGCTCCACAGCTTTTTCTCGAACAGCTTGGGGTTGTGCGCGATGAGATGGTTCGCGGCTTCCAGAATGCGCACCGTG
>DAIAMA010000348.1 GCA_027438535.1 bacterium | reverse complement strand
TCGACGGTCGGAAGAGATGAAGACATGATCCGCGAATATATTCGGAATCAGGAGAAAGAAGACCAGCGGCTGGAACAGATGCAGCTATGGCGCTAATCGGCCACCGTCAGGTGGCCCGCATGGAAGCGGGGCCGCGTTAGCGACCCCGTATAGCCGCTTTGAGCGGCTCACAATTTAAAGCCCCCGGCTTTGCCGGGGGATACTTACTAGCCGGGCGCATCTTGAAAGCGGGGCTATCGCTGGAGCACTTTCCCTTGTTGGGTAAGTCCGGGCAAGTTCCTGGGACGCGCGAATTGGTTGTCCCGCGCGCGCCATTCCTTATCGTTTATCGCGTCACGTCCAGGTCGGTGCGAATAGAGCGTGTTTTGCCGGATGCGATGGATCGCAACCTATAAAAAGTAATTAACGCCGTGGGGAAGGCGACGTGAACACGCAGCCTATCTTTCCGAACCATACACTGATAGTTTAGTACTCCGCTTTGCGGATTTGCGGCAGGCCTTCCGCTTCCCAGCGCGTAATGCCGCCGGCAAGGTTGAGCACATTCTTGAAGCCCATCATCTGCAATACGGCGGCCGCCATGGCCGAACGGCCGCTGGTGGCGCAGTAGACGACAATCTGCTGGTCGCGCGCACCGGATAACGGCGGGTAGTGCTTGGGATAGCTGGTGTCGGCGGCCGCTTCGAGGATGCCGCGCGGCACGAGATGCGCTCCGCCAATATGGCCATGCTCGTATTCCGAAGACTCGCGCACGTCGACCAGCAACAGGTCTTCCTTGGCATCCAATTTGGCCTTGAGCTCCGCGGGCGTAATCTCGGTGACGCAGGCCTTGGCGGCGCGCACGAAGTCCATCAAGCCGACAGGTTGTTCGGGTTTGAAGGTGTTATACATTTTTAATTTCTCTTCATAAGTGGCGCAGGGTAACTGCGATTTGCGATGTTTCTTGGAAGGATTCTACGCCCGCTTGACGATGACAGGAATCCCCTGGCATAACAATTCACCAGGGTAGAAGTTTGGCCCACGGTATTTTTTAGGAGTGAGATATATCTCGCCCCTACTGAAGCGCCAGCATCCTTGCCGGCAAATCGGCTTAGTGTCACTCCACGTAAACGCTTGGGTTAAACATCGGCCTGGAATAATCCGAGCACGGCCGAGTATTGAAACAATTCGTTTTCGCGATTCAGCGGGCCGATTTCGCCGTTGCCGTAGAAGCCGATCAGCGGCATGCCGGGATAGCGGCTCTTCACCAAATCCAAATCGCGGTCGACGCCGCCGTAGAAATACGGCCCGCGTCCCATGCACGGAAAAAACAAGCCGAAGTCCGGCGTTTCATCCATGCGTTTATCC
>DAIAMA010000347.1 GCA_027438535.1 bacterium | reverse complement strand
CAAGGAAAACACTAAACTACGAAACGCCCGCTGAACGATTCAGCCAATCTGTTGCATCCATCGGTTGAAACCAAGCTGCTGAACGGCCATTCAACGAGCAACCCATGACAAGCTGGCCCGTTTCAGTTCACGCTAAAAAAGACGGTCGTAATCAATGACCAACGGCGCATGATCCGAAAATCGCTCCTCCTTGTACACTGCCGCGCGCTGCGCGGTGGCCGCGATGCCCGGCGTGGCGATCTGGTAGTCGATGCGCCACCCCACATTCTTGGCCCAGGCTTGGCCGCGGTTCGACCACCAGGTGTAGGCTTCGCCGGTGGCCTCGGGTTGCAGTTGCCGATGCACATCGACGAAACCGATTTCGTCGAATAGCTGGGTGAGCCAGGCGCGTTCTTCGGGCAAAAACCCGGAGTTTTTCAGATCGACTTTCATGCTTTGCACGAAGTCGGGCAGCATTGGCGCGGCGTGGGCGTCACCCTGTTCGTGAATTGGGCGGTAAAGCCCTTCTCCATGGCGCTGCTGGGCTGGATTTTCATTCGCCATGTGTTCGCGCCCTATCTCCCCGCCGCTCAGCTCGACAGCTATATTGCCGGGCTCATCATCCTGGCGGCGGCACCCTGCACCGCGATGGTGTTCGTGTGGAGCAATCTCACGCGTGGCGAACCGCATTTCACCTTAACTCAAGTGGCGCTGAACGATGCCATCATGGTGGTCGCATTCGCGCCCATCGTCGGCTTGCTGTTGGGCTTGTCCGCCATTATCGTGCCTTGGAATACGCTGTTTCTCTCGGTGCTCATGTATATTCTCATCCCCGTCGTGATTGCCCAGCTCTGGCGCCAGTCGCTACTCCGGCAGGGAGAAGCGGCACTGAAAAAAGTACTCGACCGGCTGCACCCGTATTCGCTTTCGGCGCTGCTCGCGACGCTGGTATTGCTATTCGGCTTTCAGGGCGAGGCGATCCTGCGGCAGCCGCTGATTATCGCCATGCTCGCGCTGCCGATCTTGATCCAGGTCTATTTCAATTCCGGGCTGGCTTATCTGCTCAACCGGCATTTCGGGGTAGCGCACTGCGTCGCTGGGCCATCGGCGCTGATCGGCGCGAGTAATTTTTTCGAGTTGGCGGTGGCCACCGCGATCAGCCTGTTCGGCTTCGAATCCGGCGCGGCGCTGGCGACAGTAGTCGGCGTGTTGATCGAGGTACCGGTCATGCTGTCCGTGGTGCGCATCGTCAATGCGAGCCAAGCATGGTATGAGCGGGGAGCAGAATAGCCAGGGATCGCGCGACCCCTGCGCGTTATTTTTTAGGTGCCGGTGCTGTCGACGCTTCCGGCGGCAGACCCTTCAATT
>DAIAMA010000346.1 GCA_027438535.1 bacterium | reverse complement strand
TCGCTGACATCGGTTTCGGTGTGAGGAATAAAAGGCATTCGGATTCTCGTGCAGGGGAAAAAGTGAGAGGGAAGCGTCGGCGCTTATGTCCTCACCGTTTTAATGCGCCTCGCTATCGACCACGGCTTTGTAAGCCGCGGCATCCAGCAAGCCGTTCAAATCGGCGGCATTGTCCGGCTTGAGTTTGAACATCCAAGCACCGTAGGCATCTTGATTGATCTTCTCCGGCGCATTGGCGACTTCGTCATTTACCGCCATCACCTCGCCGGCAAGCGGCGCGTAAACATCGGACGCGGCTTTCACCGACTCCACGACTGCGCACTCTTCCTTGGCCGCCACTTTGCGTCCAACTTTCGGGTTTTCCACATACACCATGTCGCCCAGCAAATCCTGCGCATGCTGCGTGATGCCGACGCTCACCGTGCCGTCGGCTTCCAGGCGCGCCCACTCATGGGAGGCGGTATATTTCAGGCCACTTGGGATCGTCATTGTTCGCTCCTATCCGATTAAACTTTTACCGTTGCGCACGAAAGGATATTTCACCACTTTCGCTGACAACAACTTGTCGCGCACTTCCACCTGCACCAACTCTCCGATGGGAATATGCTTGGGCAAACGCGCTAAGGCGATGGATTGGTTCAGCGTCGGGGAAAAGCTGCCGCTGGTAATCTCGCCATCGCCATGGGTGGTACGCACTTTCTGGTGGCTACGCAATACGCCTTTATCGACTAATACCATACCAAACAAGTCACGCGTCACGACTTGCTCCTTGAGCGCCGCCTTGCCGATGAAATCGCGTTCCGCGATCAGATCCACGGTCCAGCTTAACCCGGATTCGAGAGGCGTCACCGATTCATCCATGTCCTGGCCATAGAGATTCATGCCGGCCTCCAAGCGCAGCGTGTCGCGCGCGCCAAGGCCTATCGGTTTGACCCCCGCCGCATGCAACGCCGCCCAGAACGCCGGCGCATGCTCCGCCGGTAGAATGATCTCAAAACCATCCTCGCCGGTATAGCCGGTACGGCCGACAAAATACGGCGCGCAGTCCGTCGCTTGAAACGGCTTTAGCGATTCGGTCACGGCGCGTATTTCCGGCGCAGCTTGCCAAACTTTTTCGCGTGCATGCGGACCTTGTATCGCCATGATCGCCATGTCGCGCCGGGGGCGCACATTCAAGCTCGGCGCGAAGCCGGCGCGCCGGGTTTGCATCCAGGCCAAATCCTTATCGCACGTGGCGGCATTCACTACCACGCGAAACCAATCCTCGCGCAGGTAGTAAACGATCAAATCGTCCAATACTCCGCCCCGCGTGTCGAGCATGCAGGAATACATGGCCTTGCCGGGAATTTGCAGCCGATC
>DAIAMA010000345.1 GCA_027438535.1 bacterium | reverse complement strand
ACGCGGTGCCATACGCCCTTGTCCGGTACGCTGACGGTTTGGATGGTGGCCTCCACGCCCATCAGCGCCAGCTTGGCTTTGAGGTTGTTCGCATCCGTTTCATCCGGGAACGAGCCGGCTTGCAGATAGTATTGATTTTTGCCGCCTTGCGGCGCTTGCTTGATTTCCTGTTCCGTTACCGGCTGTTCGGTCCCGGGAAGAATATCGTAATAGGTAAAGCGGTTTTTTGGCGTGTCGGTTTTTGCCTCGGGTTTCTGCGCGCCCGGCTTCATCGCCGGCGCGCCGATTGACGCCGGGGGCCGGGGCCTAAACGGGCTTGGCGCGGCATTGATATACAGCGCAACCAAGAGCGCGATCGCGAGCCCGATCAGTACGCCAATCACAATGCCGGTGATCATCGGGTTATTGGATTTGAAGCCGTCGGTAGCTCTTTTTTTATAGTCGCGATTAATAGCCATCTCACATTTTCTCGGGTGCGGATACGCCCAGCAACTCCAGTCCATTCTGAAGCACTTGGCGGGTTGCGGAAACCAATGCCAAGCGCGCAAAACGCGTTGACTCGTCGTCTACCAGGAACTGCTCGGCATTATAGTAGCTGTGGAAATCCGCAGCCAAATCTCTTAGGTAGTAGGCAATATGGTGCGGCGCAAGTTCCCGCGCGGCGATCTCCACGGTTTCCGGATAATCGCCGAGGCGCGCCAAAAGCGTCAATTCGTTCGGCATGGCGAGCTTGGCGAGATCCGCCACCGCGCCCAGCATCGCCGCGTCGCCGCCCCATTTGGCGAGCACCGAGCAGCAGCGCGCATGGGCGTACTGGATGTAATACACCGGGTTGTCGTTGCTCTGCGCTTTGGCCAGATCGAGATCGAAGTCAAGATGCTGGTCGCTCTTGCGCAGCACGTAGAAAAAGCGTGCCGCGTCCTTCCCAACCCGGCCAGAGGCGCTTAAACAGCCATGCGGCAATCGGCGCGAAGCCGTATAATTATGCCTTTGTCTCATGTCCAACATTAAATCTCATCTCTCCGGATTGATTTCCGATGCGCTGGCCGCTATCGGCTCCGACTTGCCGCCTGCCGCCATCGAGCTTGCGCGGACTAAACAAGCGGCGCATGGCGATTTCGCCTGCAATGTGGCGATGCAGTTGGCGAAACGCCTGAAGCGCAACCCGCGTGAGGTAGCGAAAGATATCGCTGACGCCTTACCGTCCTCGCCGTGGGTGGGAAAAACCGAAATCGCCGGTGCGGGCTTTATCAACTTTTTCCTGAGCCACGCCTCCAAGCAACGCATCGTTTCCGAAATTCTCAACGCGGTGCCATACGCCCTTGTCCGGTACGCTGACGGTTTGGATGGTGGCCTCCACGCCCATCAGCGCCAGCTTGGC
>DAIAMA010000344.1 GCA_027438535.1 bacterium | reverse complement strand
CGCGCGGTAGCGCACGACCGCATGCGCATGGGGATCGACGCGAAACGCCACGTCATAACATAGGGATGCCAGCGGCTCGCGCGCACTGCCGCGATCCAAACCGAAACGCTTGCCATGCGCCAGGCGTGCGAGCAGTCCGCTTTTGAGCAGCCCTTGCGTGTCGAGGATGAAATCGTATTCGGTTTCCGCCAGACGGGCGCGGAAGGCGCGTAGCTCGCGCCAGGTTTGCGGATGATGGAGCGATTTTCGCCAGCGCCGCAGCGCGACCGGGAGCGTTTGATTTACGCCCGGATGCAAAGCGGGGATGTCGGCGAACGCCTCTTCCACCAGCCAGTGCAATTCGGCCGCGGGGTGGCGCGTGCGAATATCGGCGACAATGGGCAGATTGTGGATCACATCGCCCATGGACGAGGTTTTGATGAGCAGAATTCGAGTCATAATGCGCAGCGTAGCCTACACGGAAACAGGGTTTACGCATAGAATGACGGCTTTCGATCGTCCCCGCCCATGGCCAGCCGAGAGCCGTTTTCCGCCGTTATCATCACGCTGAATGCGAGCGCGCAGTTGGAGGCTTGCTTGCAGAGCGCCGCCTTCGCGGATGAGATCGTGGTAGTGGATTGCGGCAGCCGCGACGAAACCGTGGCGCTGGCGCAAAAATACGGCGCGCGCGTGGTGCACCAGGATTGGCTAGGCTACGGCGCGCAAAAACAATTTGCGGTAACGCAGGCGCGACACGATTGGGTGCTGTGCCTGGATGCGGATGAGCGCGTGAGCGCGCCGCTGCGCGCGTCAATCGAGGCGGCGTTGGTCTCGCCGGTGGCGCATGGCTTTGAAATGCCGCGCCGCAATCGCTTTTTAGGGCGCTGGCTGAAGCACGGCGAGGGCTATCCCGATTGGTCGCTGCGCTTGCTTCACCGCGGCCATGGCCGCTGGTCCGATGATCCGGTGCACGAGAAAGTGATATTGGATAGCGCGCCGGCGCGTTTACGCGGCGATCTCATGCACGAATCGGGCGAGGATTTGGCAGCTTATCTGGACAAGCAAAACCGCTATACCACGCTGCAAGCCGAGGCCCTGTTTAAGCAAGGCAGGCAGGCGCGGGTAGCGCAATGGGTGTTGAGCCCGCTGCTGCGCTTTATCAAGTTTTATTTTCTGCGGCTGGGATTTTTGGATGGCGTGGCGGGTTTTACCCATATCGCCATCGGCTGTCACAACAGTTTGATGAAATACGCAAAACTCATGGCTTTACAAAAAGGGAGACGCCATTGAAAGTGCTAGTTACCGGTGCCGCCGGCTTTATCGGCATGCACACCGCGTTGCGTTTGCTCGCGCGCGGCGACGAGGTGATCGGCATCGACAACCTCAACGATTACTACGACGTGCAGCTCAAGCGCGATCGCTTGCAGCAGCTTGA
>DAIAMA010000343.1 GCA_027438535.1 bacterium | reverse complement strand
GCTTGGCGTTTTGCTGCGCCAGCGCTTGGCCGATATCCCCGAAATGCGCGCCGGAAAGCGCGATCAAGCCCAGCGAGCCCGTGCCCACGAACCAAGATTTTTTCAGTTCGGCGCGGCCCCGGTGTTGATTTTCGCGATAAGCCCGCGACAATAATTCGCACAGCGTGTGGTAGCCCTCGCGATTGCGGCATAGGAGCAGCACGCGCGACGCTTGGTCGCGATTCGTTTCGTTGCTGATCCACACATCGCAGCCGATAAGGGGTTTCACCCCTTTGGCACGCGCGGCGGTATAAAACTTCACCAGCGCGAAAGTGTTACCGAGATCGGTCAGCGCCAGCGCCGGCATGCCATCCGTGCACGCCCGCTGTACCGCGGCGTCGATGCGTACAATGCCATCGACAATGGAAAATTCGGAATGGAGGCGCAGATGGATAAAAGACGGCTCGGACATAGCGGGTAATTTTACCCGTAAATACCCTCCCCCAAGATGGCAAAATCGCGCCCGAGCACGGGCCGCATGCGCGGCGGCATCCTAGAATCTAGCCCTGCTGTTTAGCCAGCTCGCCCAAACGCAGCAGCGCCTGATCAATGCGGTTGGACCAAGGATAGCCGCAGCTCAGGCGAAGGCAATTTCGATAGGCATTCTTGGCAGCGGAGAACATCGGTCCCGGCATCAGGCCAATGTTTTCCGCCAAGGCCTCGCGGTGCAAGCGCAAGGCATCGCATCGAGGCAGCAGTTCCACCCACAATACGAAGCCGCCCTGCGGTCGGGTGACTCGCGTTCCCGCCGGGAAATAATCGAAAATAGCGGCGCTAGTCCGCTGCACTTGTTGCGCGAAAGTCCGGCGCAATGCGCGCAGATGGCGTTCGTAGCCGCCGCTTTCGAGAAACTCGGCGAGCGTGAGCTGCAATATCTCCGGGGTCGCGACGCTGTTGATGAATTTCACCATTTCGACTTGTGCCCGGAAGCGGCCCGGCGCTACCCATCCCACGCGAAAACCCGGCGCCAGCGCCTTGGTGAACGAGGAACACAACAACACCATACCCGCCCGGTCAAACGCTTTCGCCGTGCGGGGACGCACCGCGCCATAGTACAAATCACCGTACACATCGTCCTCGATCAGGGGGATATCGCGCTCGGCCAACAGCGCTACCAAGCGGCGCTTGCGCTCGTCCGGCATCACGCTGCCTAGCGGGTTGCCGACATTCGCCATCACCACGCAAGCTTTCACGCCGCGCTTGCGCGTAGCCAGCTCCAGCGCTTCGATGGAAATACCGTCGCGCGGATGCGTGGGGATTTCCAGCGCCTTCATGCCCAGGCTTTCGATGATCTGCAACAGGCCGAAATACGTGGGCGACTCCAGCGCGATGGTATCGCCGGCCTTGGCCACGGCGCGCAAACAGAGGTTCAGCGCTTCCAT
>DAIAMA010000342.1 GCA_027438535.1 bacterium | reverse complement strand
CGCGCGTGCGCGCCATCACGGCATCGAGTTTCTGCTCGATCAAGCAATTCACCGCGGCGGCGGCGCCTGCCACCAGCGCAATGCCGAGCGTGGCGGAGAATAAAATCTGCAACGGCACCATGCCCGGCGTCGCCAGGAACATGCCGATCACCGCCGTGAATACGATCAAGGACACGACGCGCGGTTTAGTCAGTTGCAAAAATTGCTGACAGCGATAAGCGAATTGATTGAAGGCAAGTGCATCCATGGCGAACCCCGTTTATGCCCGATCTAGGGCTTTTCTCAACCTAAAGTTTAACATCACCAGCGTGATCAAGAGCAGCGCCGCCGCGCCATTGTGCGCCACCGCTACCGGTAGCGGCAAACTCAGCAGTACGTTGGCGATACCCAGGCTCACCTGCGTCAATAGCACCAGCGCGAGCAGCACGCCGGCTTTGGCCAACGCCGGGATGCGCAGCATTTTAAGCGCCAGCAACCCAACCAAGATGAAAGTCGCCAAGGCGCCCACGCGATGCATCCAATGAATCGCGGTCAAGGCGTCTAGGGAAAGCAATGCGCCTTGTTCGGTTTTCCCTAATTCGCGCGTAAATTGGAAAGCGTGATGGAAATCCATGGGCGGAAACCACGCGCCATGACACGTCGGAAAATCGGGGCAAGCCAGCGCCGCATAGTTGGAACTGACCCAGCCGCCGAGCGCGATCTGTAATACCACCATCGCCAGCGCCGCCACGGCCAGCGATCGGACGTGCGCCGCATCCACGGCGCGTACAGCGGGAATATCGCGGCTTTGCCGTTGCAGCAGCCAAATAAGCAACGCCAGCGTGCTCATGCCGCCGAGCAGATGGAGTGTCACGATGACCGGCTTCAGTAACAGTGTCACCGTCCACATGCCGAGCAATCCCTGCAATATTACCAGCACGATCAGCGCGGTGGGCAGGCCCAGGCCCTGCTTTAGCTGCTTGCGCTTCACCCATGCCGTCACGCCGATGATAACGATCAGTAAACCCAATGTGCTGGCGAAATAGCGATGTACCATTTCTTTCCACGCCTTGGGCGCGGACACGGTGCCGCCGGGGTGAGCCGCCTCCGCTTGCGCGATCTCCTGCTGCGCGTGCGCCGGGGTGAGCTTGCCGTAACAGCCTGGCCAGTCCGGGCAGCCCAAGCCCGCATGCGACAAGCGCACGAAGGCGCCCAACACCACCACACCGAACGCCAGCACGCTGGCGACAACGATCAGTTTTTTGAACATGGTTTATCCGATTTGCGACGCTTTCAGCAAGCGCTCGATGTCCTTGTACATGCGCTTGATATCCGGATTCGCGGGCCAGCGCATCATCAAATTGCCCAGCGGGTCGATCATATAAATATATTGCTTGGCATCGGACTGCGCCGCCAGCTTGCCAATCAGCGCGCGCGCCGGATCTTTAAACA
>DAIAMA010000341.1 GCA_027438535.1 bacterium | reverse complement strand
AACGTGTAATGGGACGAACCAACAAAATTTTATTTCAGGTTTTATCGGGGAGCGCCGATCACAATATTCGATTCGACGAACTTTGTGGCTTGCTCAAAGTGCTAGAATTTGACGTGCGAGTGAAGGGTAGCCATCATATTTTCACCCGGGCCAGTGTCCCGGAGATATTGAATCTACAAGCTAAACAGGGCAAGGCAAAGCCCTATCAGGTGAAACAAGTGCGCGAGACCATCACACGGCATGGCCTGGCGGGAGAGGAAGATCATGAGTGACCCAGTTCATTACGAAATCATTATCTATTGGAGCGAGACCGACCACGCCTATATCGCGGAAGTGCCGGAGTTGCCCGGTTGTGCCGCCGACGGCGAGACGTATGCGAGCGCCTTGGAAAAAGTGGGGCTCAATAAGCGTGAAGCGAAAGATATGGTGGAATCCTTCTTCGAGGAAGTCCGCCAAGCCCTGGAGCAAGGAGAGAGCGTCAAGCTCTCCGGTTTCGGCAACTTTCAATTGCGCGACAAACCCCAGCGCCCAGGACGCAATCCTAAGACCGGCGCGGAGATACCTATTTCGGCGCGTCGCGTCGTCACCTTCCATGCCAGCCAGAAGCTGAAAGCCATGGTCGAATCGTCTTATGCTGGAAAACCACCAAGCGAAAACTAATCTGCCGCCGATTCCGGCAAAGCGCTATTTCACCATCGGCGAAGTAAGCGATTTGTGCGGGGTCAAGCCGCATGTGCTGCGTTATTGGGAACAGGAGTTCACGCAGCTGAAGCCGGTGAAGCGGCGCGGTAACCGGCGCTATTATCAGCATCACGAGGTGTTGTTGATTCGCCGTATCCGCGAATTGTTGTACGAGCAGGGCTTTACCATCAGCGGCGCGCGCAATCGCTTGGACGATGCGCTTGCCGGCCAGGATTCCGCAAATCATCGCAATCACGGCCTGCCTGCGCCAGATGGCGTGGTCGATCTCGCCTATGTGCGGCGGGAAATTCAAAGCATTCTGCAGTTTCTGCAAGCATAATTTTTCATTTAAATCACCGCGTGGCTTTTCGGAAGTAGCGCCGATTCGTTATAATCGCTTTCTTTCGGGGCGTAGCGCAGCCTGGTAGCGTACCTGCATGGGGTGCAGGTGGTCGGAGGTTCGAATCCTCTCGCCCCGACCATTTCCCATCCAATCTCCCTGAAGTTCCAATATTGCAGTGGATTTTGGTTTCTCGAGTACAGCGGACATACTGTACTTCGGATAATGGCGGCTTTGAACGTCACGGTCCGCGCCTTGAACTTTTCTCGTCTGACCAATCAGGAATTACTCAGGGTGCTATTTGGGGCCAATGCCGACTACGGCGCTTACGAGTGCTCCCTTCATCTGTTGTTTTCAGCCTCTGGCAGTGTCCTTCAAAAGCGTGGCGCTGCAGCACGCGAGCTTGTCACTCGCT
>DAIAMA010000340.1 GCA_027438535.1 bacterium | reverse complement strand
CTGTTTTGCCCATGTTAAACTTGCCCTCTTCATCAGTACGCTGCCGTGCTTTTGCGCCGCAACCCATGACCGAACTGCAAGAAATCCAGCACCTGTTCTCCGGCGCCGCCAGCGCCATCGAGACGCGTTTTAGCGAGCGCAGCCAGTTCGCGGGCGAAGTCAGCCCCGGCCAATTGGCCGAGGCCATGAGCAAGCTGCTGTTCGTGTTCGAAAAATTGGATAATGAAAATGGCGCCTATGGTCCGCTGCCCTACGACGACCCCAGCGATCTGGGCGAGCATGGCATCAATATCGCCGCCGATCTCGCCACCTGGGCCGAACGCATGGAATTACCCCAAGCCAAAATCGATGTGGAAAAAGTCGCGGTCGGCATCGCCTTGTGGGTGGTGCGGCATGAAGGCGAAATCCGCGCGCTCGAACCCATCGTCAACGGCTTCGCCGCCCAGGCCAACCAGACCACTTCGGAAGAAGCGCTGCGCGCGCTGTTTCGCGCCATGCAGTCGGTGCTGGAACATACCGCGCAGCCGATCAAGACCGACTTGGATAAAACCAATCCCGGCCGGCCATGGCGTATTTTGAATTTCAATTGTGCTATCGTCGCCACCCGCACGCAGGACGCGCCCTTGATGCATGAAGCGTTCGATACCCTGGGCCGCAATCTGCCGGAAGA
Organism: bacterium; assembly: GCA_027438535.1. Lineage (GTDB taxonomy): Bacteria > Pseudomonadota > Gammaproteobacteria > Burkholderiales > Thiobacteraceae > RBG-16-58-11. The sequence goes on along the minus strand of DAIAMA010000340.1, from coordinate 780 downwards.
TGCGCCGGCGTTTTTCGAGGAGGGTTTGCGCCAATCGGATAAGCCGGTTTACGGCCCGCTGGTGAAAAGCCTGATGCAGGAATATTTCGCGCGCTGGACCGTGCGCCACTAGAGAACCCATGAAAAAAATCCTATTCGATCTATTTCCCATCATTTTGTTTTTCGTCGCCTTCAAGCTGGCGGGAAGCAACCCGGAACAGACCGCCGCATTGGCCGCCGCCGTCAACTATCCGGCCGATCCGAAACAATTGCCGATTTTGATGGCTACCGCCGTGGCCATTATCGCGACTATCGTCCAGATAGCATGGACATGGCTGCGGCACGGCAAAGTGGACCCCATGCTTTGGATCAGCCTGGTTCTCGTCGTCGTTTTCGGCGGCGCCACACTCATCCTGCACGACCCGCTTATCATCAAGTGGAAACCGAGCGTGCTCTATTGGTTGTTTGCCGTGGTGCTCGCGGGCAGCCAAGTGTTCTTCAAGAAAAATCTGATCCGCGCCATGATGCAGCAAGCGCAACTGGAAATACCGGAGACGCTATGGGCTAAACTCAACTTGAGCTGGGTGATTTTCTTTGCCGTCCTGGGCGGAGTGAACCTCTATGTGGCCTACCACTTTTCCGAAGCGGTATGGGTCGACTTTAAGTTATTCGGCGTCATCGGCATGATGCTGGTGTTCATGCTCTTGCAAGGCTTCGTGCTCGCGAAATACATCGAAAAGGAAACGCACTGATGCTGTACGCGATCCTGGGCGAAGATGCGCCGGACAGCCTGGACAAACG
>DAIAMA010000033.1 GCA_027438535.1 bacterium | reverse complement strand
CGGCGGTGTTTCATTATGTGTTTCGTTCGAGCGCGCCGGAACCCATGACCATACTGAGCCAAATCGGTTTGATCCTGCTCATGTTCCAGATCGGCCTGGCGTTCGATTTTTCTCATCTCGGCGCCGCGCGCAACCGCAGCGCCGTTGTGCGCATCGCCGCGGCCGGCCTGATTTTCCCCTTCGTGCTGGGTCTGGCGTTTGGCTATTACTCCGCGCCTTATCTCTCGCCCAAGGCCGACCCGCTGGCTTCGGCGCTGTTCATCGCCACGGCATTCTCGATCACGGCGCTGCCCATCCTGGGACGCATCATGATGGAATTCGATATGACGCGCACCACGCTGGGCGTCATCGCCATCAGCGCGGCAGCCATTAACGATGTCATCGGCTGGCTGCTGCTCGCGGTCGTGACCGCGCTTACCGTCTCCCATTTTTCGGCCGGGCATTTCATGGCGACGCTCGCCCTGCTTGGACTCTACATCATCGTGTGCTGGTGGCTGGTGCGCCCGGCGCTGCATCGCGCCATCCGCCATTCGGTCGTGTCCGAACATCGCCTCTCCGCCAACTTGCTCGGCCTGCTCCTCGCCGCCATTTTTCTGTCGGCCATGGCGACGTATCAAATCGGCATCTTCGCCATCTTCGGCGGCTTCATGCTGGGCGTGCTGCTGCACGATCAGCATGAAGTGGTACGCGCATGGAAGCAAAAAGTGAGCGGATTCGTCACGGTTTTTTTCCTGCCGATATTTTTTACTTATACCGGGCTGCGCACCGATATCGGCGGGCTGGATAGCGCCGCACTCTGGGGCTGGTGTGTCTTGCTGATCGTGCTCGCCACGCTCGGTAAATTCGGCGGCTGCTACTGGGCCGCACGCTGGTCCGGTCTGAACCATCAGGAATCCAAAGTCATCGGCATTATGATGAATACCCGGGCCTTGATGGAACTGATTATCATCAATGTCGGCTTCGATCTGGGCGTCATTTCGCAGAATGTGTTTACGATGTTGGTGCTCATGGCCATCGTTAGCACGGTGATTACAACACCCGGCTTGCGGCGTTGGCTGCCGGGCGCGGGGATCCCGCTTCCCACTGGGCGCCACGCGGCTGAATAGCGCATGACTTTATCCGAGTGCTTACTTACAATGACCAGATGCTAAATGAGAATACCAGGCTAGCCGGTTCGTCCCTCTGCGACGTGCTGGTCATCGGCGGCGGACCGGCGGGTTCGACCATCGCCGCGCTGCTCGCGGAACGCGGGCGGAACGTGGTGCTACTTGAAAAAGCCACGCATCCGCGCTTCCACATCGGCGAGTCTTTATTGCCGTTGAATTTGCCGCTGTTCGAGCGCTTGGGCGTGCGCGAAGAAATCGAGCGCATCGGCATGATCAAGTACGGCGTCGAATTTGTTTCTCCCTGGCATGGCGACCCCGTCACGCTCAACTTCGCGAACGCATGGGATAAAGCTTTTCCGTACGCTTATCAGGTACGGCGCTCCGACTTCGATCACATTCTGTTCAAAAATGCGGTCGCCAAAGGCGCGACGGCGCTCGAAGGACACAAAGTCACGGGCGTGACATTCCATGCCGGCGCAGGCGCCACAGTAACCGCCGTCGATGAAGCCGCGCAGACGCGCCAATTTCAAACCCAATTCGTGGTGGACGCCTCCGGGCGCGATACTTTTCTCGCCAATCAATTCGGCATCAAGCAGCGCGACAAGAAACACAATAGCGCCGCCCTCTTCGGCCATTTTTCCGGCGCTACGCGCCTAGCAGGCAAGGCCGAAGGCCATATCAGTATTTTCTGGTTCGATCACGGCTGGTTTTGGTTCATTCCGCTTTCGGATGGTGCCACCAGCGTGGGCGCGGTGTGCTGGCCGTATTATCTGAAATCGCGCAAAACCGAACCGGCGCAATTTCTGCTCGACACCATCGCGCTCTGCCCCGCGCTCACCGAGCGCCTAAAAGGCGCGCAACTGATTTCGCCGGTCACCGCGACCGGAAACTATTCCTACACGGCCAATCGCGCGTCCGGCCGCAATTACTTGTTGCTGGGCGATGCCTTCGCCTTTATCGATCCGGTGTTCTCTTCCGGTGTTTTCCTCGCCATGAACAGCGCATTCATCGGCGCGGATACGGTGGAAACCTGTCTCGACCAGCCCCGGCAAGCGGCGCGCGCGCTGAAGACTTTCGATGCCGTCCTACGCCGCGGGCCAAAGGCCTTTTCCTGGTTCATTTATCGTGCCACCACGCCGACTTTGCGCGATTTGTTTTTGCGTCCAAGTAATTTCTTTCGTCTGGAAGCAGCCATACTCTCCCTGCTCGCCGGCGATATCTTCCGCAGCACTCCCCTTAAGCTCCGGCTATTCGTATTCAAGGCCGTGTACTACTTCAACAATCTCATTAACCTAAAACAAAGTCTGACAGCATGGAAAAAGCGCAAGCACGCTATTCGCAATCCGGAAACGGTTGCGCTGACGGGCCCAGAAATCTGAAGCAAGCGGGCACGATGGCATCCCTGGCGCTCGCCTATCTAAACCCCGGCGAACTTACCGCCCACCTCGCGCAACATGCGGGACGCGTTCTAGGCGTAGCGGCCTTCGGCCATAACCCTCCCGAGGCGAATGTCCCCGGCTACCCCTTGATCTGTATTGATATGCCGGTACTCGGCGCGAATACGCTATACGAAGTGTGGACCAGCAGCACGCCCGTTGCGCCTGCCGGCAATGCCGGTATCCGTAGCGCGCACAACACGGACGTACTTTACGGCTGCTTTGAAACGCCACAATCGCCTGGCGAGAGCATCGAGTCCGCGACCTTCCGTGCTTATGCCAAGCTCTTCGATTTCATTGATGGCGCCGGTTATCCGCATCTGTGGCGAATTTGGCATTACTTCCCCCGGATCAATGCAATCGAGAACGAGCTCGAGCGCTATCGCGGCTTCAACGTCGGGCGCCACGAAGCATTTCTGGCCAAAGGCCGCATGATCGGCGGAAAAAATGTCCCGGCCGCATGCGCTTTGGGCAGCCGCGGCGGCCCCATGGCGATGTATTTTCTGGCCGGCAAACAAGCGGGCATCGCGCTTGAGAATCCGCGCCAAACCAGCGCCTATCATTATCCCGAACAATACGGCCCGCGCAGCCCGGCATTCGCGCGCGCCATGCTCGCGGGCGCGGGCCATGATCGTAAATTGTTTATTTCCGGCACGGCCAGCATTGTCGGCCATGCCAGCCAGCACGCGGGCGATGTTGCCGAACAAGCGCGCGAGACCCTGGTGAACATTCGCGCGCTGCTTACCCAAGCACGGCATGGCGGGTTCGATATACCCGGCCAAGACCCTCGCCTGCTATTGAAAGTCTATCTGCATCGCCCCGGCTCCCTGCCGCTGGTACGCGACCAAGTAAACGCGGCGTTCGGCGCGATGCAACAGGCGGTATACCTGCAAGCCGATGTTTGCCGCTCGGACTTGCTGCTCGAAATCGAAGGTGTATGCCTCTACCCGCGGCAGACAAAAAACCTCCCTTAAGCATAAAAATGAAAAACCGGATGCATCGCCCCATAGTATTGCTGTTTGCATTAAGTGCGCTTCCATGCGCCGGCCATGCGCGCGAGCTGCCGTTATGGGAAGCCGGCGCAGGCGTGGCGGCCATCGACTTTCCGGACTATCGCGGCTCGGATGAAAGGCACGCTTACGTGTTGCCGGTACCATACGTCGTCTATCGCGGCGAGTTTCTAAAAGTCGATCGCGAAAAAGTGCGCGGCCTGTTTTTCAAAAACGATAAGGCAGAACTGGATATCAGCTTGAGCGGCTCCGTACCGGTAAAAAGCGCGGACAACCGAGCACGCCAGGGTATGCCCGATCTGTATCCCACATTGGAAATCGGTCCCTCCCTAAACCTCTTTTTGCTGCACTCGGAACCCCGAAAACTTTATCTCGATTTGCGGCTTCCCGTGCGCCCCGTTATCGACACACGGGCTAAGTATATAGGCCATGTTTTCCAGCCTCAGCTCAATCTGGATGTGCGCGACCTGGGCGGGAACGCCGGCTGGAACTTGGGCCTGGCGGCGGGGCCGATTTTCGCGGACCAACGCTATCACCAGCACTTTTATGGCGTCGATCCCGCATACGCGACGGCGGCACGCCCCGCTTATACGGCGCGCGGCGGTTACGCCGGCAGCCAATTCATTACCGCCCTCAGCAAACGCTTTCCCGGCTATTGGGTGGGTGGGTTCGTAAAATGGGATACCCTGCGCGGTGCCGTTGTCGAGGATAGTCCGCTGCTTAAAAGCAAACAAAACTTCACCGCCGGCTTTGCTGTCTCTTGGATATTCGCTGAGTCGAAAACCCGCGTGCAAGAGGAGCGCTAGGCCATGTCTTTTTCGGAAACCGGTGCGTGAATCGCATTGCGCGCTGCGTGCGTTTAGCCTATGAATTTTTCGTGCTCTACGCTGGGCTGCTCGTTTTTGCTTTGATGTGCCTGGGTTGGAGTCTGTTCGCCGCGCTACTTTTCCCCTTGTTGCCGCGACGTATGCGCGCACCCTTGGGGCAGTTCGTCATCATGGCTGGATTCCGCGGCTATCTTTTCCTCTTGAAAGCCAGCCGCCTAGTCAAATGCGACCTCCGGGCACTGGATGCCTTACGCCAAGACGGCGCCTTGATCATCGCGCCCAACCACCCCTCCTTGATCGATGTGGTGTTGATCGCTTCGCGCCTGCCGCACATCGTGGGCATTATGAAAGCCGAGCTTTGGCATAATCTCATGTTGGGCGGCGGCGCGCGGCTGGCGGGCTATATTCGCAACAACTCACCCACCAGCATGATCCGCTTAGCCATTGCCGCGACGCGCACCGGCAGTCAACTGCTGATCTTTCCCGAGGGTACGCGCACGCGGGATCACGCAGTGAACATTTTCAAACCCGGCTTTGCTTTGATTGCGAAAAAAGCCGGCATACCCATACAAACGGTTTTCATCGAAACCAATAGCGCATTCCTGGGCAAGGGTTGGCCGCTGTTCAAGAGGCCGGCCTTCCCGCTGGTTTATCGCGTCCGGCTCGGACAGCGTTTCGAGGTCACGGGGAATGTCAAAACATTCATTGCCGAGTTGGAGCATTACTATAAGCAACAACTTGATACGCCACCGCCTTGAGCCTCATTGCCTTGCAATGCCCTTCGTGACACAATGTAAAAAATGCTGTACATATTCATGTAACAACATGAAAAATATAAATATTCGCGAAATTTATCTAAACGCCGCCACTTTTTTCCACTGAGCTCCTCATGACCGACCCACAAGATCTACCCCAAGACGAAAATCAAATCATCGCCGAGCGCCGCGCCAAACTTGCCGCGCTACGCGAACAAGGCGCAGCTTTCCCCAATGATTTCCAGCGCGAACACTTGGCGGCAATGCTGCATGAGCAGTACGAGGCCCAAGCAAAAGAAGCAATCGAAGCGCAAAACATCGCGGTAACGGTAGCCGGACGCATAATGCTGAAGCGGCTGATGGGTAAAGCCAGCTTCGCCACGCTGCAAGATATGAGCGGCCGCATTCAGGTATACATCACCGACGACCATACCGGTGCGGCGGCGCACGAGGCGTTCAAGCATTTCGATTTGGGCGATATCGTCGGCGTGCGCGGCACGCTGTTCAAGACCAACAAGGGCGAACTGTCGGTACGCGCCACCTCCATTCGGCTGCTCACCAAAGCCTTGCGCCCGCTGCCGGATAAGTGGCATGGCCTCACCGACCAGGAAGTGAAATACCGCCAGCGCTATGTCGATCTCATGATGAATGAGGAAACGCGGCTGACGTTCGTGCGGCGCTCGAAAATCATCCAAGCGTTTCGCAGTTTTCTGATGAGCCAATATTTCCTGGAAGTGGAAACGCCGATGATGCATCCGATTCCCGGCGGCGCCAGCGCGCGTCCCTTTGCCACGCACCACAACGCGCTGGATATGCCCTTGTTTCTGCGCATCGCGCCCGAGCTATATTTGAAGCGCCTGGTGGTCGGCGGCTTCGAGAAGGTGTTCGAGATCAACCGCAATTTCCGCAACGAGGGTATTTCCCCGCGCCACAATCCCGAGTTCACCATGCTCGAATTCTACGTGGCCTACCGCGACTACCACTATCTCATGACATTGACGGAACAGATGTTCAACTACATCTGCCAAGAAGTTTTGGGCACGACGACGATTAGCTATCAAGGCCGCGTCATCGATTTTGCCAAACCCTTCGCGCGCATGAGCATGGTGCAAGCGGTCGTGCACTACCACCCGGAATTCTCTCCGGCCCAAGTCAACGACCGCGCATTTTTGATCGACTATTTCGAGCGGCACAAGATCGAATACCGCAAGGGCGATGGCCTCGGCGGCCTGCAAACGACTTTGTTCGAGGAAACCACCGAGCACCTGCTTTTCGAGCCCACCTTCATTGTCGACTATCCTGCGGAAGCCTCTCCTCTTGCGAGAAGGAACGATGGAGACCCCTCGATCACCGAGCGCTTCGAGCTTTTCATCGCCGGGCGCGAATTGGCGAATGGCTTCTCCGAGTTGAACGACGCGGAAGACCAGGCGCAGCGCTTCCAGGAACAAGTAAAACAAAAAGAAGCCGGCGATGCGGAAGCCATGCATTACGACGCCGATTATATCCGCGCCTTGGAGTACGGCTTGCCGCCCACGGCGGGCGAGGGCATCGGCATCGACCGCTTCGTGATGCTGCTCACCGACAGCGCCAACATCCGCGACGTGATTTTGTTTCCGCATATGCGGCCGGAGAGCTAAGTTACAGATTATTCATTAACATCGCCGCCGTAAACGGTTACATTGACTCCGCGTTAAAGACCGGAATACCCGGATTTTTACAGGAGGACACCATGAATACACAAACTTTACGCGCCCATCCTATCGTGATCATTGCCGGCATCGCCGTCACCATTTTTGCCCTGGTCGGCACCGCCGCCATCATGGGCTGGTTGCCCAAGGCGCATACCGAAGAAAGCGCGGCACAAACCAAGCTGGCGGATACAAAAAGCCCTGAACAGACCAAACACGGAAAATCCAGCCATATGAAAATCGCCTCGGCTGAAAGCGCGCATTCTTGCGCCAACTGCGGCGTGGTGCAGTCGGTTAATCTGGTGGAAACGGCGGGCCAAGGCTCCGGCCTCGGCGCGGTCGCCGGCGGCGTAGTGGGCGGACTGCTCGGCAACCAAATCGGCAATGGCAACGGCCGCACCGTGGCCACGGTAGCGGGCGTGGCGGGCGGCGCCTTTGCCGGCAACCAAGTCGAAAAAAATATCAATAAGACGAAACACTACAATATCGTCATCCGCATGAACGACGGCGCTACCCGCACCTTCCGCCAAAATACCGATCCCGGCCTGGCGATCGGCGAGAAAGTCAAAATCGAGAACGGCATTATCGTCCGCTAAGGCCCGCGACATACCCCACCAGGGTATATTGACAGGGTCGTTTCTTCGGGGTTAGCATGGGCTGACTTGAGTAAAGGACAGCCCATGCAAGCCGTCAATCGCCTGCGCATCGATCTGCCTATCGGCGGCATGACCTGCACGGCCTGCGCCACGCGCATCGAAAGCAGCCTCAACAAACAACCCGGCATTACGGCAACCATCAACCTCGCCGCGGAAAAAGCGCGCGTCGATTACGATCCCGCGCAAACCACGCCGGAACAAATTGTCTCGATCATCGAGAAAACGGGCTACCAAGTTCCCGAACAGCAAGTCACGCTCGCCTTGGAAGGCATGACTTGCGCCGCCTGCGCCACACGTATCGAGAAAGCGCTGAACCAATTGCCCGGCGTGACCGCCAGCGTGAACTTTGCCACCGAACAAGCGGCAGTACGCTACTTGCCCGGCAAAATCACGATCGCCCAACTCATCGACGCCGTGCATAAAACCGGCTATACCGCGCATGAGTTGGCGCAACAAGGACGCGAAGCCGAGCGCGAGCGCAAACAACAGCTCTATCAAAAAGAATTTCGCCTGTTCTGGATTTCCGCCCTGCTCACCTTGCCGCTGCTGGCGCAAATGGGCGCTATGCTGAGCGGCGAACATCAAGACTGGCTGCCGCGCTGGTTGCAATTGGCCTTGGCCACGCCGGTGCAGTTTTGGATCGGCAAGCGATTTTATATCGGCGCTTACCACGCCTTGCGCGGCGGCGGCGCGAATATGGATGTGCTGGTGGCACTGGGCACCACCATGGCTTATCTCTTGAGCCTGGTGGTGACGGTGTTCGGCCTCGCGCACCTGCATGTGTACTTCGAGGCCTCCAGCGCGGTCATCACCCTGGTCTTGCTCGGCAAGCTCCTAGAAGCACGCGCCATGGGCAAGACCTCCGCCGCGATCGAAGCGTTGATTAAAATGCAACCGCACACGGCGCGCGTCGAGCGCGAAGGCCAGTTGCTCGACATCCCCATCGAGCAACTCCAAGCGGGCGACATTTGCGTCGTGCGTGCCGGCGAAAGCATACCGGTCGACGGCGAAGTATTAGAAGGCGCCTCCAGCGTGAATGAGGCTATGCTCACTGGCGAGAGTATGCCGCGGCGCAAAGAGCCCGGCAGCCGTGCCTACGCCGCCACGCAAAATCTCGACGGCATGTTGAAGTTGCGTGCCACCGGCGTGGGAAATGAAACGCAACTCGCGCATATCGTGCGTCTGGTCGAAGATGCGCAAGGCTCGAAAGCACCGATCCAGCGCTTGGCCGATGTCATCTCCGGCATCTTCGTTCCCATCGTGGTGGGCATTGCGCTGGTGACTTTCGTCCTGTGGTGGTGGCTGGGCGGCGACTTGTCCGCCGCGCTGATCAATGCCGTGGCGGTGCTGGTCATCGCCTGTCCCTGCGCCTTGGGCCTCGCGACGCCGACCGCGATCATGGTCGGCACCGGACGCGGCGCGCAGACCGGCATCCTGGTGCGCGATGCGCGCGCGCTCGAACAAGCACATAAAATCACCACGCTGATCGTCGATAAAACCGGCACGCTCACCGAGGGCAAACCCACGATCACAGATGTGCTGCCGGCAGGCAATATTTCAGCCCAAGACCTACTCGCCATGGCAGCCGCACTCGAACAGGGATCGCAACATCCCCTGGCGGAAGCGATTCTGCGCCATGCTAGAGCGCAAGGCGTGAACCCGCGCGCCATGCGCGATTTCACCACCGTCGCCGGAAAAGGCGTTTCAGCCATCATAGACGGCGAGCAAGTCTATCTCGGCTCGCTGAGTTTTCTTGCGGCATCCAACGTGCCACTGAGCAAAACCGATGCGCGCGCCTTGCTCGAGCAAGGCAAGACGGTGATCGGCGTCGGCTCGGCGCAGCGCTTCATTGGCCTGATCGCCATCGCCGATAAGATACGCGGTGATTCCGCCGCCGCGGTACGCCGTTTACAAGCAATGCATATCGAAGT
>DAIAMA010000339.1 GCA_027438535.1 bacterium | reverse complement strand
AAGCCCGATCCACCTCGGATTGGGTTTGCGCGGCCCGCGCCGTGGCTTGCTGGTAATTGGCCTGCGCTTGCGCCAAGTCCTTTTGCGCATCGGTGACGCGTTGCTGCGTTTCCTGCAAATGCTTTTCCGCTGCGCGCTCTGCGCGTTGCGCTTCGGCCAGCTCGGTTTCGGCCTGATGCATGCGATCCGCGGCTCTTTCCTGCTCTCGCCGCGCGAAATCAGCCTTGAGCTGAGACTCCGTGCGTGCCTTTTGTTGCACGGTGCGTTCTTCGACCGGCGCTTGTGCGGCAACCGTAACGGAAAAACTCAACAGAAGTAAAAAACACAGCGGCTTCATGGCAACCTCGCATAAAAATAGCGTGCTGGAATTTTAGCGTGAAAATAAATCAGGCGAAGCAATTTATCTATGCCTCGGCCCAAGCAGTCATTCTGCTTAAACAAAGCATGCTTGCCATGACTGTGAATGCAAAGCTCCGGCGGATGTAGTACGCTACATTGCTACAACGCCTGGTCGATCTGCGACCCTACGCTAACCACGCCAAGGAACATATGTGGCACCGACGACCACTCAACTGATCGGCGCGGCGCTATTTGCCGTTGCCATCATACACACCTTCTCCACCAAGTTTTTCGAGCACTTGGCGCGTATCCGGCCGGTACATGCGGGACTGTGGCACTTGCTGGGCGAAGTCGAAGTGGTGTTTGGCTTCTGGGCCATGGTGCTGGTCGTGACAATGTTCGTCGCCGATGGCGCGCCAGCAGCCATACACTACATCGACTCGCGCAATCTCACCGAGCCAATGTTTGTTTTCGCCATCATGGTGATCGCGGGTACCCGCCCGATTCTGCAAACCGCAATGGCCAGTGTACGCCTAGTGGCTCGCGCCATCCCCTTGCCCGGCAGCATGGGATTCTACTTCACTGTCTTGGCGCTGGTTCCCTTACTGGGGTCGTTCATTACTGAACCCGCCGCCATGACACTGGCCGCGCTGATTCTGGTCGATCGCTTCTTTGCGCATGGCATTTCATCGCGGTTGAAGTACGCGACGCTGGGCGTACTATTCGTCAATATATCCATCGGCGGCACCCTGACACCCTTCGCCGCGCCGCCCGTGCTCATGGTTGCCGAAAAATGGCATTGGGACATCGGGTTCATGATGTCGGTATTCGGGTGGAAAGCCGCCACCGCGGTCGGTATCAATGCCTTGTGTGCCACCTTGCTGTTTCGCAAGGAGTTAGCCAAACTGCCGCCCGCGAGTACCGGCACCGCGAGTAACGCCGTACCGCTCCCTCTTGTCTTGGTTCACTTGGCCTTCCTCGCGGGCGTTGTGGTATTTTCCCATCATCCGGTAATCTTCATGGGTTTACTCCTCTTCTTCCTGGGCGTAACTCACGCCTACCAGCACTACCAAGACCAATTGATCCTGCGTGAAGGGCTATTGGTCGCTTTTTTTCTGGCGGGACTAGTGGTTTTGGGCG
>DAIAMA010000338.1 GCA_027438535.1 bacterium | reverse complement strand
CAAATCATCGATGATTCCGCCGTGGTACGGCAAGTATTGCATGCGATTTTGGAACAGGATCGCGAGATCGAAGTGATTGGCGCGGCGGCCGACCCGCTCTTCGCCTTGCCGCGTATGGCGAAAAACTGGCCGGATGTGGTCGTGCTCGATGTGGAGATGCCGCGCATGGACGGCATCACGTTTCTGAAAAAAATCATGGCCGAACACCCGACCCCGGTGGTGATTTGCTCCACGCTGACCGAGAAGGGCGCGGAGACGACCATGCAGGCGCTCGCCGCCGGCGCGGTGGGCATCGTGGCCAAGCCGAAAGGCGCGGTCAAACAATCCTTGAATGAATCCGCGCTGGAATTGATCCATGCGGTGAAGACGGCCGCGCGCGCGAATGTGCGTAATCTACGGCCGGCCATCCCCATCCAGCCCGCGTCCAAATTGACTGCCGACGCGATCTTGCAAGCGCCGCAGGGAGCCTTGTGCGCGACCACGGATTCGGTAATCGCGATCGGCACTTCCACCGGCGGCACGCAGGCGCTCGAAGTGGTATTGCGCGCCCTGCCGAGAACCGCTCCCGGCATCGTTATCGTGCAGCACATGCCGGAGAAATTTACCGCCTCGTTCGCGCAGCGCCTGGACAGCGTTTGCGCCATGGAGGTGCGCGAGGCAAAAACCAATGACCGCGTGCTGCCTGGCCGCGCATTGATCGCGCCCGGTGGCAGGCACATGCTGTTGAAGCGCAACGGTGCGCAATACCACGTGGAGGTAGTCGATGGTCCGCCGGTGAACCGGCATCGCCCCTCGGTGGATGTGTTGTTTCGCTCGGTGGCGAAATTCGCCGGGAAAAACGCGCTTGGCGTCATCATGACGGGCATGGGCGACGACGGCGCGCGTGGGCTCAAGGAGATGCGCGATGCGGGGGCTTCCACCCTTGGCCAGGATGAAGCGACGTGCGTGGTTTACGGCATGCCGAAGGAAGCGGGGAAGCTGGGCGCGGTAGGGCGATTTTTGGCGCTGGACTCGGTGGCGGGTGCGATCATGCAATACGCCCACCGGGCTTGAGGCATGCATCGCGGCGCCGGATACGGATTCGATACTTGACGACATTAACGATGCGTTTTTCCATCTACCCTCTGCTGCGGGCGACCGCGAAAATACTGCTGCTGGCCAGTGTCCCGCTACTGGTCTGGCAAGACATGCTGCATCAGCAGATGATTATCGCGCAATCGGATTTTCTGGCCGGGCATTCGATGATGGAAACCTACGTCATTATCGTCTCCGCCTTGATTTTCTCCACCGGCTATGGCGCGCACGAAACCCTGCGCTCCGTGCGTTCCGTTATCCTGAGCTACGCCTTTTTGGCGGCGGCGCTATTCGATACCGTGCATTTTCTATCCTATGCCGGCATGCCGGATCTGATCAGCGCCAACTCGCCGGACAAGGCGATTTTGTTTGGGCTATGTTCCCGTTTCGCGGCCGGGATGGGGCTATTAGCGTATGTCA
>DAIAMA010000337.1 GCA_027438535.1 bacterium | reverse complement strand
TCGGCGGTGAAATTCATCATGTACGGAATAAGAAACTCACCCACCGGGACGGCCAGCAGCAAGAACATCAACGGAAATAAAATCGTTTGCGCCGCGCGCCGGCCCAGCATGGCCCATACGATCACCGGAATCAAGCCTACCACCGCATATTGCTCGATGACTTGCACTTCCCCGGCATGCGCCAGCATCCAGCCCATGCCGAGCCCAACGATCACAAACACGGCGCGCGTTGTTTAGCCTGATGGCGATCGTAGTTCCGGTTATCGCCAACGGTTTGCGCGCTTATATGATCGTCATGATCGGCCACTTGTCCGGCATGCGGCTGGCCGTAGGATTCGACCACCTGATTTATGGCTGGGTGTTTTTCGGCTTGGTGATGGCGCTGCTGTTCTGGGTTGGCGCGTTTTGGCGCGAGGATGATCAAGAATCTTCGCCGCAAAAAATGGTTATCGCCGAATCGGCGGCCCCGGCCAAGCAAACGTCGTTCATCAAGATGTCGGTACTGGTGTTGGCGCTGCTGCTGCCTTGGCTGCTCTACGCGCACTATCTCGATGCGCGCTTGTCCGCCAAAGCCGATGTGACGCTATCCGCACCCATTCCGGTGCGAGGCTGGCAGGAGCAGATTACGCCGCTGGCTGACTGGAAACCGCACTATAAAAATGCGAGCGCCGAACTCATGCGCACCTATCGCCGCGACGGCAAGAGCGTGGGTCTGTATTTGGCCTATTACCGCACGCAATACCAAGACATGAAGCTGATCAGTACGCAAAATGTGATGATCCCGCAAAACGATCCGGTGTGGGGCAATATCGGCACGTCGCCGCACACAGTGAACTTGGATAGAGGAGTCTTATCCGTGTCGCAGACGCTGTTAAAGTCCGCACACCAGCGCTTGCTGATTTGGGAATGGCAGCGTATCAAGGGGCGCAACCTGGATAACCCCTATCTCGGTAAATTGCTGCTCGCGCTTAACAAGGTGGCAGGCAGGCAAGACGATGGCGCGGCGATCGTTGTCTTCACGCCGTATGAGGGCGATCCGGCGCAGGTGGCGCCCGTGCTGCAAGCCTTCCTCGCGGACATGCTGCCGGCGATCGAGGCCGGCCTCGACCGGGTGGCGGAGCCTAGCACGCATGGACGATAGGCCGCCGCTGATTGCCCACGTGATTCATCATTTCGGTGTGGGCGGCATGGAAAACGGGCTGGTGAATCTCATCAACCACATGCCGGCCGGACGCTACCGCCATGCCATCGTGTGCCTGAACGGATACAGCGAATTTCACCGGCGCTTGAACCAGCCGGTTGAGTTGATTGCGCTGCATAAGCGCGCCGGTCACGACCTGGGTTTGTATGGCCGCTTGTTTCGCGCGCTTAAAAAACTCCAGCCCGCTATTGTGCATACGCGCAACCTCGCGGCGCTGGAGGGTCAAGTGGTCGCCGCCGTGGCCGGCGTGCGTGGGCGGGTGCATGGCGAACATGGGCGCGACATGTTCGATT
>DAIAMA010000336.1 GCA_027438535.1 bacterium | reverse complement strand
ATCGAACGAAACGTTCTCTTGAAAAATAACGACCACGTGCTTGATGGGGGTCGTGGTGTCCGAGTTTTCTACCGCTTGCGCAGGCATCGTGGTCAACACTTGAAACACGACGCCGACAGCCGCGGCAATAGCGCTTCTAAGGAATAAGGGGGAAGACGGTTCAAGTCCAGCAAGAGGGTTCATATACAGGCTCCATTTGTCGGTTGGTCGATCGGATCGCGTGCAACAAGGAATGCACCATGCCGGACATTAAGCTGCCTGTATTGCATTACGATGTAAGAATTATTGCCGGTACGTTAGAGGCGTATACGGCGCAAACAAAAAACGGCCTAGGTGGGAGCACCTAGGCCGTTTTTATTTGCGCGGCATTCCCGCTTGCTTAAATCGCTTACGCGGTCGCTTCTTTCTGTCCGCTGATAATCAGATAGCGGTCGTAAAGCTGCTCTTTGGTTTCTTCGATGCCGAGCGGAACGCAATCCACCGGGCACACTTGCTGGCATTGCGGCTCATCGTAGTGGCCCACGCATTCGGTGCATAGGTTAGGGTCGATGACATAAATCTCCTCGCCCTGGGAGATGGCGCCGTTCGGGCACTCGGGCTCGCACACGTCGCAATTGATGCATTCGTCGGTAATGGTTAAGGACATGATTCTGCTGCCTCAATATAGGAAATTACTAATATTCAAGCCATTTTGGCATTGAGCCGGGAATTAATCAAGGGATGCAAAAACCCGCTTACATCGCCGCCGAGCCGGGCGATTTCCCGCACCAATGAGGCCGAGACGAACATGTATTGCTCCGAGGGCGTGAGAAACAAGGTTTCGACTTCCGGGTTGAGCTTGCGGTTCATGCCGGCGAGTTGCAATTCATATTCGAAATCCGACACCGCGCGCAAGCCGCGCAGCACTACCGTGGTGTGGTGTTCGGCGAGAAACTTCATCAGCAATCCGCCGAATCCGACGACTTGGACGCCGGGAATATCCGCCAGCGCTTGGCGCGCCATGTCCACTCGCTCCTCCAAGCTAAAAAAGGGGCGCTTGGCGGGGCTTTCGGCGATGGCGACAATGACTTCATCGAACAAGGCGGCCGCGCGGCGCACCAAATCTTCGTGGCCGCGCGTGATGGGATCGAAACTCCCCGGATAGACGATGCGTTTAGGCATGTTCGTTCCTCGTGAGCAAACCATAATACACCTGGCCCGCGCGCCCGCTCTTGGCAAGCCGCATGTCCGGGGGCGGCGTGATCGCCGCGCCGCTCTCCACATAGGCGCAGCCTTCGGGCCTCAAACGCGCGCGCAGCAGCGGCAGCAACTTCTCTAATACTCCGGCTTGAAACGGCGGATCCAGAAAAATCACATCATACACGCCCGCTTCCTTGCGCAACCATTCCAGGCCGTCGGCGCGGATAATGTCCACTTGGCTCGCATTCAACTTGGCCGCATTCTCGCGCAAGACACTGACGACTTTCGGATTGCGCTCGATGAGCGTCACGCGCG
>DAIAMA010000335.1 GCA_027438535.1 bacterium | reverse complement strand
CGCTTTTGAAATGACACAACCCATAAAACCACCACGCTCTCTGCTCACCGCTGCCGGCAAAGCCATCGGCGATTATGCCATGATTCAAGATGGCGACCGCTTGCTGCTGGGGCTTTCCGGCGGCAAAGACAGTCTTTCGCTATTGCACGTACTGCTCGATTTGCAAAAGAAAGCGCCGATCAAGTTCACCCTCGGCGCTTGTACCATTGATCCGCAGTCGCCGGATTACGATCCCTCGCCCTTGATGGATTACGTCCCGCAATTGGGTATCCCGTATTTCGTCGAGCGTTTTCCGATTTTAGAACAGGCGAAAAAATCCATGACCAAGGATTCTTTTTGCGCTTTTTGCTCGCGCATGCGGCGCGGCATGCTTTACGGCTGCGCGCGGCGCGAAGGCTACAACGTGCTGGTGCTGGCGCAGCACTTGGACGATGTGGCGGAGACGTTCTTAATGAGCGCGTTTTTCGGCGGCAAGCTCAGAACCATGAAGGCGCACTATGTGAATGATGCCGGCGATCTGCGCATCATCCGCCCGCTGCTGTATGCGCGCGAACGGCAGACCGCGGCCTTCGCGAAAAATGCGCCCTTGCCGGTGATCCAAGAAAATTGTCCGGCGTGCTTCGGCATGCCCACCGAGCGCATGCATATGAAGACGGTGCTGGCGCAACTGGAACGCGAGAATCCCGCCGTGCTGTCGAATATGCTGACTGCTATGCGCCCCTTGCTGGGTGAGCGCATAGAGAAGAAGCGCGCGCCACGTGTAAGCGCGATGGCGATAATCGAGACTGAATAATTTCTAATAAATGAGCGAGCAGCGAACCATGAAATCCGAAGCCCATAAACGCATTACCTCATTTACCCCGCCGCACCGCACCTTGATGGGGCCGGGTCCGTCGGACGTGCCGCAGCGCGTGTTGGACGCCATGGCGCGGCCCACCATCGGCCATCTCGATCCGGCCTTCGTCGAGATGATGGAAGAGCTGAAGATTCTCTTGCGTTACGCTTTCCAAACCGAGAACGACCTGACCTTTCCGGTTTCCGCGCCCGGTTCGGTGGGCATGGAAACGTGCTTTGTTAATTTAGTGGAGCCGGGCGACAAGGTGATCGTGTGCGTCAACGGCGTGTTCGGCGGGCGCATGGTGGAGAACGTCAAACGCTGCGGCGGCACGCCGATTGTGATTCAAGACGCTTGGGGCGAGCCGGTCGATCCGAACAAAGTGGAAGCGGCGTTCAAAGCCAATCCGGGGGTGAAGGTTTTGGCCTTCGTCCATGCCGAGACCTCCACCGGCGTGCAATCGGATGCCAAAACTTTGGCCGCACTCGCGCAGCAACACGGCGCGCTGACCATCGTCGATGCCGTGACCTCGCTTGCCGGTTCGCCGCTGAAAGTAGACGAATGGGGCTTGGACGCCGTGTATTCCGGCAGTCAGAAATGCTTATCTTGCAACCAGGATGGCGAGTTGCTGCCCGGTCTGTTCGCCACGGCGCGGGTGGACAATGGCGG
>DAIAMA010000334.1 GCA_027438535.1 bacterium | reverse complement strand
ACCAAGGCACGGTGAAATGGGCGGAGAAAGCACGCATCGGCTACTTCGCCCAAGATCACGCCGCCGATTTCGACAACGATCTCAATGTCTTCGACTGGATGAAGCAGTGGCGGCAAAAAAGTGAAGACGACCAGGCGATACGCAGCATTTTAGGGCGCCTATTATTCTCCGGAGACGACGTGAAAAAATCGGTGCGCGTACTCTCCGGCGGCGAAAAAGGCCGCATGCTCTACGGCAAGCTGATGCTCGAATATCCGAATGTATTGATCATGGACGAGCCTACCAATCACATGGACATGGAAACCATCGAGTCGCTGAACATCGCGCTGGAAAAATACAAAGGCACGCTGATCTTCGTCAGCCACGACCGCCAGTTTGTGTCCTCGCTCGCCACCCAGATCATCGAACTCGACGGCCAGGGCGGATTCCAGCACTTCATTGGAAATTACGAGGATTATCTGGCGTCTCAGGGCGTGGCCTAGGCGCGGCTGAAGCCGCGCGTGCCGCTTCCAACGCCCGGCTCAACTGCCACACCGCCATCGCATACTGAAAGCTGTGGTTGTAGCGCGTGATCACGTAAAAATTTTTATACGCCAGCAAATTCGCCATCGAAGGCTTGACCGACACCCTGCGCTTGGAACTGCGCGGCAGCCGCATTCATGTCTGCCTAATCGAGCCCGGCCCGATCGCGAGCCGCTTTCGCGCCAATGCGTTCGCGATGTATCGGCGCCATATCGATAAGGCCGGCAGCGTGCATCGTGAGAAGTACGAGGCGATGGAGCGGCGGCTGACGCAGCCCGGCCCTGCCGCGCCTTTTACCTTGGGGCCGGAAGCGGTGCTGGCGAAAGCGATCCATGCCCTGGAGAGCGCGCACCCGAAAGCGCGCTATCGCGTCACGCGGCCGGCGTATTTTTTCGCTTATGCGAAGCGCTGTTTGCCGTCGTCTTGGCTCGATCGCATCCTCGGCTTGATTTCGGACAATGAGGCGAAATGAAGCGCTTCTTGTTTGCTCTATGCACGTTGCTTATCTGCCATGCCGCCGACGCGCAAGGCAACAAGCCGCGAGCACAGTGCGAAACGATCATGGATTTACCCGAAGCCGCGCCGTTTATCGAGGAAATGGTTGCGCGCCACCAATTTGATCGCACGGCGTTAACGCAATGGCTGGCGCAAACTTGTTTGAAACAAAGCATCCTTAATGCCATGACGCGACCGGCCGAGGCCAAACCGTGGAGCGAATACCGGCCGCTCTTTGTCGAACCGAAGCGAATTGCGCGCGGCGTGCAATTCTGGTCGGCGCACGAGGCACAGCTTTCGCGCGCCGAAGCGCAATACGGCGTGCCGGCATCGATGATCGTGGCAATCATCGGCGTCGAAACCTTCTATGGCCGCAACACCGGCTCTTATCGGGTGATGGACGCGCTTGCCACGCTGGCCTTCGGCTATCCGCCGCGCGCCGCGTATTTCCGCCAGGAGCTGGAGCAATATTTACTGCTCGCGCGCG
>DAIAMA010000333.1 GCA_027438535.1 bacterium | reverse complement strand
TGCCGGACGATATGCGCGAATTGATCGAAAATTTACGTGATACGGCGCCATGACCTTTAACCGCGATGATTGGATCATTCCCGATTGGCCCGCACCGGACAATGTGCGAGCCTTGATCACTACGCGCAACGGCGGCGTTAGCATCGGCTCCTATGCCAGTATGAATCCGGCCGATCATGTGGGCGACGATCCCGAAGCGGTGCGGCGCAACCGCGCCTTGCTGCGCGCGCAACTGCCGAATGATCCGCATTGGTTGAAGCAAGTGCATGGCACGCAAGTACTGAACGTGATGTCGGACGCGCATGGCACGCCCGAGGCGGATGCGGCGGTCACGACGCTTGCGAATCAAGTCTGCGCGGTGCTTAGCGCGGATTGTTTGCCGGTGTTGTTTTGCGCCGCGGATGGTTCGGCAGTGGCGGTGGCGCATGCCGGCTGGCGCGGGCTGGCGGCGGGGGTGCTGGAACGCACGCTGGCGGCGATGCCGGTCCCGGGCGCGCAGGTACTGGTTTTTTTGGGGCCGGCCATCGGCCCCGAGGCGTTTGAAGTCGGCGCCGAGGTGAAAACGGCCTTCACGGCTTTCGATCCGGCGGCGGCCGGCGCTTTTCGGCCCGGCGCACCGGGCAAATACCATGCCGACCTTTACCTGCTGGCGCGCCAGCGGTTGGCGCGCCGGGGGGTGACGCGCTGTTATGGCGGCGGTTTTTGCACTTATCGGGAAAAACAGCGTTTTTATTCCTATCGCCGCGATGGCGCAAGCGGCCGCATGGCCACGCTGATTTGGCGCGCGGCTACGGCGGCGCCGTAAAGAAACCGCGATTTTTACCGATATATACCGCACAGTGCGCGCTAAATTGTCCTAAAGTGAGTCAACAATGGCGTTTCCAAGTTACACAAAATAACTGCGATGCTATTTTCAAGCCTACGCGCCAGGTTGCTGGCCTTGATCGTGATCGCCGTCTTGCCTTGGGTGGGGGCGACGGCTTATCACGCATGGCAGGATAGGCAGCGCGCGATCAATGAAGCCATCAACGATGAGATGCAGTTGGTGCACGACGCAATCGTGCAACAGGATAATACGGTGGCCGATGCAAAAAGCCTGCTGCAAATCCTTTCCGCGTTGCCAGAAATCCGGGCTGGCACGCCACAAGCGTGTAAAAATCGACTAGTGGCCGTGCATGAACAGCTGCCCGGCTACACCAATTTGCTGGTTACCGATGCGCACGGGACGCTCTTGTGCGCTTCCAAAGGCGACGGCCAGCACAATTTTGGCGATCGCGCATGGTTCAAACAAGCGCTCCAAACTGGGCATTTCGTCGTTACATCCTATCTTATTGGCCGTATCTACGGCCGCCCCATATTGCCGGCCGCCATCCCTATTGTCGATGCGCGGGGAAAAGTACAGCGCGTTATTTTGGCCGCGATAGATGTTAAATGGATAGGGCAACTGCTCGGCATGGAACATTTACCCAAGGGTACTTCCATCAGCGTGCTCGATTCGCATGGCGCGGTGATCGCCCGGCAACCGCCCCGCCCCAAGG
>DAIAMA010000332.1 GCA_027438535.1 bacterium | reverse complement strand
AGCCGTGCGCCTTTGGTACCGATCGGATCCTTGATAACCTGTACGAGTATCGTCTGGCCTTCGTACAATAATTTTTCGATCGGTTTTTCTTCGTTTTGCTTTTGCTGCCAGATATCCGCCACATGCAGAAACGCGGCGCGCTCCAGGCCAATTTCGACAAACGCCGATTGCATTCCCGGCAATACGCGGCACACCCGGCCTTGATACACATTGCCCACCATGCCGTGGCTCGATGCGCGCTCGATGTGCAACTCCTGCACGACGCCTTGCTGCATCACCGCCACACGGGTTTCTTGCGGCGTGATATTAATTAAAATCTGTTCGCTCATAGCACCTGGATACCAAAAGTTTTAAGCAGGGTCGCGGTTTCAAACAAAGGCAAACCCATCACGCCCGAATAGCTGCCTTCGATACGCGCGATAAAAGTCGCGGCCAGGCCTTGAATACCATATGCGCCGGCTTTATCGCGCGGCTCGCCGCTCGCCACGTAACGCGCTATTTCGCTTGGCGCCAAGCGCCGGAAGGTAACGGCGGTGACGGATGTCGCTAGCCGCAATCGATCCTCGTGCGCTATCGCAACCGCGGTAAGCACTTGGTGCGTACGGCCGGAGAGCGCTTTCAACATCGCGCGCGCCTCGGCGTCATCGGCGGGCTTACCCAGAATGCGCCGGCCTAAAACCACGGCGGTATCGGCCGCCAGCACCGGGTGTCGCGCGCGCTGCCGCGCGTCAATGCGCGCCCATGCCACTTCGGCTTTACTGCGCGCAATGCGCTCCACATAGCTATCAGGCGCTTCGCGCGGCAGTGCCGCCTCATCCACATGCGGCGCTAATACGCGAAATTTCACGCCGATTTGTCTCAGCAATTCGCGTCGGCGCGGCGATTGAGAGGCCAAATAAACCTGGATCGCGGAAACCATCGTGTGCTGGGCATGCGCCACTCGCCATGGCGACGCACTATCCGCCGCGACTATTTGAAAGTCCGTGTAGCTTGGCCAGGCAGCCCATTACCATGAGGCCGATGCCGCCCGTGAACAAGGTCATCGCTTCAAACCCGGCGAAATGATAGTGGCCAGTGACTCGCGCCACGCCCGCCACAATAGCCAGCAACGCGCCCGCTAAACCGACTAAGCTTCCACCGCCCGCAAGCAATTTATCCATGTCTTTATCCTCCAAATGATTGTGAATCTTCTAGCAGCTTACAACATTTTGTCATCCCTGCGCGGCATTCGCGCGAGCCAGTTGCCGGTCGTGCCAGTCGCTCAACGTAGCCAGAGCGAGGAGGGCGCCCAGCAAGGCAAACCCCATGTCGGATTGCGTATCCCATGGGTCTCCCTGCGTCGCGAGGAATGCCACCGCGGAATCGCCGGAAGCGAGCGCAACGCCCCATTCCACCAACTCATAGGCCGCGCTCAGGGCGAGGCAAATACTGATGACGACAAAATTCAACCAGACGCGGCCGCGTACTACATTTAGACGCAATAAAATTTCGCGCGCTAGGATAGCCGGAATGAAGCCTTGGGCGAAATGCCCGACCTTATCGTAATTATTGCGTTGCCAGTGAAAC
>DAIAMA010000331.1 GCA_027438535.1 bacterium | reverse complement strand
ATGTCAGGATGGAAGGAGTAAGCGTCTTTCATCAAAAATTCGCGCGCGCGCATCACGCCGAAGCGCGGCCGGATTTCATCGCGGAATTTGGTTTGAATCTGATAGAAATTGATCGGCAATTGGCGGTAGCTTTTGATTTCTTTGCGCGCGATATCGGTGATCACTTCTTCATGCGTCGGGCCGAAGCAGAAATCGCGCTGATGGCGATCTTTGATCTTGAGCATCTGCGGGCCGAACACCGCCCAGCGTCCCGTCTCTTCCCACAACTCCGCTGGTTGCACCGCGGGCATCAAGAGCTCGACCGCACCCGCTTGATTCATCTCCTCGCGCACAATGGCTTCGACTTTGCGCAGCACGCGCAAGCCCAGCGGCATCCAGGTATACAAGCCGCTGCCCAGGCGTTTAATCAGCCCGGCGCGCAGCATAAGGCGGTGGCTCACCAGCTCCGCTTCGGTCGGCGCTTCCTTGAGCGTGGATAAAAAGAAGTGGCTAACACGCATGATCTTGTTCTTAAAACGAAAAAGGGTGGCTATTCTACACCAGAACCGCGTCAAGCCATTAGCGGGTCAATGCGTACCGTGTGAGAAGAGAGCCAGGATTGCTTGTTAGCGGATCAGCGCCAGCCATAATGCCAGCCCGGCAAGTGCCGCCAGCAGTACCGGCACGGTGAGCAAAATACCGATGCGGCAGTAGGCGAGCCAGCCAATGCTTAAGCCGCGCTGCGCCAGCATATGCAGCCACAGCAGGGTGGCGAGGCTGCCGATGGGCGTCATTTTCGGG
This sequence comes from bacterium, assembly GCA_027438535.1. GTDB lineage: Bacteria > Pseudomonadota > Gammaproteobacteria > Burkholderiales > Thiobacteraceae > RBG-16-58-11. The sequence goes on along the minus strand of DAIAMA010000331.1, from coordinate 818 downwards.
CCCAGGTTGCAGCCGGTGATATTGGCATAGATCAGCGCTTCGCGCAGAGGCGGGTTGAGCACGGCTTCATGAATCGCCAAGTTGCCGATGAGCACCGCGGGCAAGTTATTCATCACCGCCGAGAGCATGGCGAACAGCATTCCCGTGCCAAAGATCGCGGGGGCTTGACCGTGGCCGGCGAGCCATTCCAGCACGCGCGCGAGTTCGTGCGTGAGTCCTTGGTTGCGCAGGCCGAACACCACCACATACATGCCCAGCGAGAAAATCACCACTTGCCATGGCGCTTCGCGCAGCAAAGTCAGCACCGGAATCACGGTTCGCGGTTGGCGCCGCAGCACATGTTCGCGCAACGCGGCGAGCAGCAACACGCCCGCGCCGATGCCGGTCACGACCGAAGTCGCGAGGCCCAGTGTATGCGAGGCGAAATAGCCCGCGAGCAGGGCCGGCAGCACCAGCCAGCCGGTATAGAACACGAAGGGCTCGCGAATCGCGCTTGCCGGCGGCGGTAGCGCGTGCGAATCGAAGCGCGCCGGCAAATCCTTGCGAAAGCATAAGTACAGCATTGCCAGCGTGGCGATGAACACCACGCCGTTTACCGTCAGCATCACCGCCGCATAGTCCGTGAACGAAATGCCGAAATAGTTGGCGGCGATGATGTTGGTGAGATTGGAAGTCTTGAATGGCAGGCTGCCGCTATCCACTACAAAACCCGTGGCCAGCGCGAAGGCGAGTATCGCTGCCGGGCCGAAGCGCAGTGCGCGCAGCATTTCCAGCACCAGTGGGGTGAGAATCAGCACCGCGCCGTCGTTGGCGAACAG
>DAIAMA010000330.1 GCA_027438535.1 bacterium | reverse complement strand
GGCAATGCGCACGCCAAGACCTTGCTTGAATCCTGGGCCAATGCCGAGTGGTTTACCACGCGCGCGCCGCTGCCGGAAAAAATCGAAGCTGTCGTGTTCAAAGTGCCGGGCGAAACCAATACCGACGATCTGTCGCCGGCGCAAGAAGCGTGGTCGCGGCCCGATATCCCGCTGCACGCCAAGGCCATGCTGGCCAACAAAATGCCCGATGGTCTGGCGACAATCGCCCAGTTGAAACAGAAGGGACTGCCGCTGGCCTATGTGGGCGACATCGTAGGCACCGGCTCCTCGCGCAAATCGGCGATCAACTCGGTGCAATGGCATATGGGACAAGATATCCCGCATTTGCCGAATAAACGCACCGGCGGCATCGTGCTGGGCGGCAAGATCGCGCCGATTTTTTTCAATACCGCCGAGGATTCCGGCGCGTTGCCGATTCAGTGCGACGTGTCGCGCATGCATACCGGCGATGTGGTGACGATTTATCCCTTCCAAGGCCAAATCAAGAATGCGGCCGGTGAAACGATTGCCGGTTTTAAACTCGAACCCTTGACCCTGCCGGATGAAATCCGTGCCGGCGGACGCATCCCGCTGATTATCGGCCGCGGCCTCACGCACAAGGCGCGTGAAGCGCTGGGGCTGAAAGCATCGGACCGATTCATTCTTCCCATTACGCCCAAAGATACCGGCAAGGGCTTTACGCTGGCGCAGAAAATGGTGGGACGCGCTTGCGGCGTGGCCGGCGTGCGCCCCGGCACCTATTGCGAACCGAGGATGACCACGGTGGGTTCGCAAGATACCACCGGCGCGATGACGCGCGACGAGTTGAAAGAGCTAGCCTGCTTGGGTTTTTCTGCCGATTTGGTGATGCAGAGCTTTTGCCACACCGCGGCTTACCCCAAGCCGGTCGATATCAAATTGCAGCACGAGTTGCCGGATTTTATTTCCTCACGCGGCGGCGTGACGCTTAAGCCGGGCGACGGCGTGATTCACTCCTGGCTCAACCGCATGCTCTTGCCCGACACCGTGGGCACCGGCGGCGATTCGCATACGCGCTTTCCCATCGGTATTTCCTTCCCGGCCGGCTCCGGGCTGGTGGCGTTCGGCGCGGCAATGGGCGTGATGCCGTTGGATATGCCGGAATCGGTACTGGTGCGTTTCAAAGGCACAATGCAGCCCGGCATCACGCTGCGCGATTTGGTGAACGCCATTCCCTACGCCGCGATTCAGAAAGGGGAATTGACCGTCGGCAAGCAGGGCAAGAAAAATGTCTTCAACGGCCGCATCTTGGAAATCGAAGGCTTGCCCGATCTCAAAGTGGAGCAGGCGTTCGAATTCGCCGACGCCTCCGCCGAGCGTTCCGCCAACGGCTGCACGGTGCGGCTCAATCAAGCGCCAGTGATTGAATATCTCAATTCTAACGTCGTGCTAATGGAGCACTTGATCGACAAGGGTTATCAAGATGCGCGCACCTTGCAGCGTCGCATCGACGCCATGAAAGCTTGGCTGGATCAGCCGTATCTGCTGGAACCGGATGCCGATGCGGAATACGCCTATGTGCTGGAAATCGATCTCGATCAAATCAAAGAACCGCTGGTG
>DAIAMA010000032.1 GCA_027438535.1 bacterium | reverse complement strand
GTGGGCGAGCGTACCCGTGAAGGCAATGACTTCTACCATGAAATGAAGGACTCCAACGTGCTCGACAAGGTGTCGATGGTGTTCGTCCAGATGAACGAGCCGCCCGGCAACCGTCTGCGCGTGGCGCTGACCGGCCTGACCATGGCCGAATACTTCCGCGACGAAGGCCGCGACGTGTTGTTCTTCGTCGACAATATCTATCGCTATACCCTGGCCGGTACCGAAGTTTCCGCGCTATTAGGACGCATGCCCTCCGCCGTGGGCTATCAGCCGACGCTGGCGGAAGAAATGGGCCGCTTGCAAGAGCGCATTACCTCCACCAAGACCGGCTCCATTACCTCGATCCAGGCCGTGTACGTGCCAGCGGACGATTTGACCGATCCGTCGCCCGCCACCACCTTCGGTCACTTGGACGCGACCGTGGTGTTGTCGCGCGATATCGCTTCGCTGGGGATTTATCCGGCGGTGGATCCGCTCGATTCCACCTCGCGCCAGCTCGATCCGCTGGTGGTGGGCGAAGACCACTACAACACCGCGCGCGCCGTGCAAATGACCTTGCAGCGCTACAAAGAATTGCGCGACATTATTGCGATTCTGGGCATGGACGAGCTTTCCCCCGAAGACAAATTGGCCGTGGCGCGCGCGCGAAAAATTCAACGCTTCCTGTCGCAGCCCTTTTTCGTGGCCGAAGTATTCACCGGCTCTCCCGGCAAATACGTCTCGCTCAAGGACACCATCAAGGGCTTCAAGGCCATCGTCAGCGGCGAATACGACCACCTGCCGGAGCAGGCCTTCTACATGGTCGGCACCATCGAAGAAGCGGTCGAAAAAGCCAAGACCATCCAGTAAAAGAAGGAACGTATGGCCATGACAATACATGTGGACGTGGTAAGCGCGGAAGCGCTGCTCTACTCCGGCACCGCGGAATTCGTGATCGTGCCAGGCGAGCGCGGCGAGCTTGGTGTCTATCCGCGCCACGCGCCGCTGGTGACGCGCCTGAAGCCCGGCTCGGTGCGCGTCAAAGTACCGGATCAAGAGGAAGAAGAGCTGATCTACGTCAATGGCGGCCTGGTGGAAATTCAGCCGGACGTGGTGACCATTCTGTCCGACACGGGTATACGCGGCAAGGACTTGGACGAAGCCAAAGCGCTGGAAGCCAAGCGCCATGCCGAAGAGGCAATGAAAAATAAAACCGGCGCCATGGAAATCGCCCAAGCCCAAATCGAACTCGCGCAGGCCGTGGCGCAACTCGCCGCGATTCAGAAATTGCGCAAGATCAAGTAGTGTTCGCGCGGACATCTTGTATTCCCTTTAAAGGCAGCGGCAACGCTGCTTTTTTGTTTATAATCCCAAGCATTTAACGCCATCGGACTTCCATGCCGAACTCTCTGAATGTCGTGATCCTCGCCGCGGGCCGCGGCACGCGCATGCATTCCGATCTGCCCAAGGTGTTGCATTGCCTCGCGGGGCGCGCCTTGTTGGATCACGTTCTAGCGACAGCGCGCGCGCTTAAGCCCGCCAGGCTGTGCGTGGTGTATGGTTACGGCGGCGATGCGCTGCCCAAAGCGGTTCAAGGCAACGACATCGTTTGGGCGCTGCAAGCGCGGCAGCTTGGCACCGGGCACGCCCTGCAACAAGCGCTGCCGCATTTAGATGCGCAGGGTGTAACGCTGGTGTTATACGGAGACGTGCCGCTGACGCGGCAAGACACCTTGCAACGGCTATTGCAGCAGGCGGGCAGCGACAGCATGGCGGTGCTGACGGTGGCGCTATCCGATCCGACGGGCTATGGCCGTATCGTGCGCGATACCGATGGGCGCGTAGCGCGCATCGTCGAGCAAAAAGACGCATCCGATGCCGAGAAAAGAATTAATGAGGTCAATACCGGCATCATCGCCGCGCCCACGGCAAGACTCGCGCGCTGGCTGGCCGGGCTCTCTAACGACAACGCGCAAGGCGAATACTATCTCACCGATACTATCGCCATGGCGGTGGCGGAAGGCATGCCGGTCGCCACCTCCCATCCGCATCATGAATGGGAGGTGCTGGGTGTGAACAGCAAGCTGCAATTGGCGGAGCTGGAGCGCGTCTATCAACGCAATTACGCGGAAAAGCTCGCGGGCTTGGGCGCCACCATCATGGATCCGGCGCGGCTCGATGTGCGTGGCGACTTGGTCTGCGGCCAAGACGTCATCATTGACGTCAATTGCGTGTTCGAGGGCAGCGTGACGCTGGGCAGCCAAGTCAAAGTTGGCGCCAACTGCGTATTAAAAAACGTGAGCGTCGCGGAAGGTACGCAAATTCAGCCCTTCAGCCATATCGAGGAAGCACAAATCGGCGCCAATTGCCGCATCGGTCCGTTCGCCCGAATCCGCCCCGGCACGGCTTTGGCTTCCGATGCGCATGTCGGGAATTTCGTCGAAATTAAAAATAGCCAGATTGGTTCCGGCAGCAAGGTGAATCACCTCAGTTATGTCGGCGATGCCACGGTGGGCAGCAAGGTGAATATCGGCGCGGGCACGATTACATGCAATTACGATGGCGCGAACAAGCATCGCACCGTGATCGAGGACGAGGTATTTATCGGTTCCGATACGCAATTGGTCGCACCGGTGACGGTAGGTCGCGGTGCGACCATCGGCGCGGGCTCGACCATCACCCGCGATGCGCCGGCGGGCGAGTTGACGCTTTCCCGAATGAAGCAATTGACGATTACGGGCTGGCAACGGCCAACCAAAAAAAGTAAACGGTGAATGGCGATCGGTGATTCGCGCCGGGAAGCACCTGCCATTCAATCACCATTCACCATTCACGGATAACGGAGCTTTTATGTGCGGCATTGTTGGTGCTATAGCCAAGCGCGACGTGGTACCTATTCTGATCGAAGGCCTAAAACGCCTCGAATATCGCGGCTACGATTCGGCAGGGATCGCCGTGCTCAATGGCGGCTTGCAGCGCGTGCGCCGCGTGGGCCGCGTGGTGGAGATGGAGAATGAGGCCCGCGCGCAAAAATTAACCGGCTTCATGGGCATCGGTCACACGCGCTGGGCCACGCATGGCGGCGTCACCGAAGATAACGCGCATCCGCATTTTTCGCAGAACGAAGTCGCCGTGGTGCATAACGGCATCATCGAAAATCACGAGGAGCAGCGTGCGCGCCTGAAAGCGCTCGGCTATGCGTTCGAGTCGCAAACCGACACCGAAGTCATCGCGCATCTGATTCACTACTATTTCAAACAGTCCGGCGATTTGTTCGCGGCCACGCGCCAAGCTGTGAGTGAGCTGGCGGGCGCCTATGCGATCGGTGTGGTCACGCCGCGGATGCCGGATATCGTGTGTTGCGCGCGCGTCGGTTGCCCTTTACTGATCGGCGTGGGCGAGGGCGAAAATTTTTTCGCTTCCGACGTCTCCGCGATTATTTCCGCCACGCGTACCGTCATTTATCTGGATGAAGGCGATGTGGCCTTGGTCACGTGCGATGCCATTACCATTGTCGACCGCGATGGCCGGCGTGTCGAACGTCCGGTGCGCGTTTCCGAGGTTTCCGCCGACGCGGTCGATCTCGGCCCCTATCAACACTACATGCAAAAAGAAATTTATGAGCAGCCGCGCGCATTGAGCGATACGCTGGAAGGCGTGTTGGCCGAGGGCGTCACGCCAGACTTACTCGGCCCGGATGCCGAGGAAGTGCTGCGCGATGCGGACAGCGTGTTGATTCTCGCGGCGGGCACCAGCTTTTACGCCGGACAAGTCGCGCGCTTGTGGATAGAAGCCATCGCAAAAATTCCCTGCAACGTCGAGCTGGGCCACGAGTACCGCTATCGCGAATCGATCCCGAACCCGAAACAACTCATCGTCACCATTTCGCAATCCGGCGAAACATTGGACACCATGGAGGCCTTAAAGCGCGCCAAGGAATTGGGCCACGCCAAGACGCTTTCCATTTGCAATGTGCGCGAGAGTGCCATCCCGCGCGCCTCCAGGCTAGCGTTATTTACCCGGGCCGGGGCCGAGATCGGCGTGGCTTCGACCAAGGCTTTCACCACGCAACTTGCCGCGCTATTTATTTTGACCTTGGTACTGGCGAAAACCCGCGGCCGGCTCGCGCCGCAAGACGAGCACGATCATCTGGAGGCGTTGCGCCATCTGCCCGGCAGCGTGCAGCACGCCTTGAATTTGGAGCCGCAGATTCAAGTGTGGGCCGAGCGTTTCGCCGACAAAGAACATGCGCTGTTTCTCGGGCGCGGCTTGCATTACCCTATCGCGCTCGAAGGGGCGTTGAAGCTCAAAGAAATTTCCTATATCCATGCCGAGGCTTATCCTGCCGGAGAGCTGAAACACGGCCCGCTGGCGCTGGTGGATAGCAATATGCCGGTGGTGGTGATCGCGCCCAACGACGTGTTGCTGGAAAAAGTAAAATCGAATATGCAAGAAGTGCATGCGCGCGGCGGTGAGCTGTATGTGTTCGCCGATCTCGACAGCCACTTCGGCGAAGCCGAGGGCGTGCATGTGATTCGCACGCCGCGCCACATGGGCGTCCTTTCCCCCATCGTGCATGCGGTGCCGGTGCAGTTGCTGGCCTATCATGCTGCCTTGAAGAAGGGCACGGATGTGGACAAGCCGCGCAACTTGGCCAAGTCGGTCACGGTGGAGTAAACTCGCCGCGCGTATGCAGTCGAAACAAAACGCCGGTTTGAGCCATCGCGCATTCAGCCCATCACTGGAGTAATGCGTGACCGTTATCGCGGTATTCAACCAAAAAGGCGGCGTCGGGAAAACCACCACTACGCTTAATTTAACCGCGGGTCTGGCGCGCATGGGCAAGCGCCCCATCGCCATCGATCTCGATCCGCAAGCGCACCTTACGCTGACCCTGGGAGTGAGCAATATCGGCGGCGATCAATCCATCGCCGCTTTTTTCCGCGACGACATACCTTTACCGGCGCTCATGCGCGAGCTGGCATCGGGTGCGCGCTTGATTCCGGCGCATATGGAACTCAGCAAGGTCGAGGCCTTGCAAAGCAAAAGCGCCGCCGCCGCGCGCAAGCTAAAAACCGGGCTGGAAGAATCCCTGGCGCAACAAGGCGTGCCGATTTTGATCGACTGCTGCCCCACGCTTGGCGTGCTGTCGCTCAATGCGGTGCTGGCGGCGGATCGTGTGCTGGTGCCGGTGTCGGCGGACTTCCTGTCGCTACAGAGTGTGAACAGACTCGATTTGGCCTTGAAAGCCTTGGAGGGGCCGCTCAATCGAAAAATCGAGAAACGCATCCTGCTTACCCGGTTCGATAGCCGGCGTAAGCTATCGTTTGATATTTACGAGCAGCTCAAGGAACGTTACGGCGCGCAATTGTGCGAAACCCGCGTGGTGGAAAACGTCGCGCTCGCCGCCAGTCCCACCCAAGCCCAGGATGTATTCGCCTTCGCTCCGGCCAGCCCCGGCGCCCGGGATTATGCCAAGCTGACGCTGGAGCTGGCGGAGTCTGGTTTTTTTAATTAAATGAGCTATACATTACGCTATCCGGCGCGCGAATACCGTATTTAGGTACGGCGCGGTGTTCGCGCGCCAAAGATGTACGTCTACCCTGTACCTCATCTCAAGCTTTTAGACCGGATGCCGATACAGATAGCGCCGACAGCAAAAATATTTGGGATACCAGGTTCGCGTTATGTCATTACCTATTCTCGTCGTTGACGATTCCGCCATGGCACGCAAGATGCTCATCAAGTCTCTGCCGCCCGAATGGGATGTTGAAATTTCCCAGGCGGGCAACGGCAAAGAAGCGATGGAGGCTTATCGCGCGGGTAAGGCGGCGGTGATGTTTCTCGATCTGACCATGCCGGAAATGGACGGTTTTCAAGTGCTGGAAGCGCTGCGCCAAGAAGACCTCAATAGCATGGTGATTGTCGTTTCCGCCGATATCCAACCGGTGGCGCAGGAGCGGGCCATGGCCATGGGTGCCATTGCATTCGTGAAAAAACCCGTATCGCCGGATATGCTTAACTCCGTGCTTAAACAATATGGCGTGATATGAATCCGTCTATGCTCACGACCGATCAGCGCGATGCGCTGCAAGAGTTGACCAATATCGCGATGGGCCAGGCCGGTGCGTCGCTGGCGACGCTGCTGGATGAATTCGTGGATTTATCGGTACCGCGCATCCGTATCGTAGAGGTCGCCGATCTGCCGGCGGCGCTAGCCGAACTGGTAGGCAAAAATAATTTGGTCAGCGCCGCGCGCCAATCCTTTTACGGGCATTTGCGCGGCGAAGCTATCGTCATTTTTGGCGAACCCGGTTGCCAGGCATTGGCCGATCTCATGGGTTTCGAGGGCGATCTGGGCGAGCAGGGCGAGACCGAGCTTCTCCTCGATGTCGCGAATGTGCTGTGCGGCGCTTGCCTCGGCGGCATGATGGAACAAATCCGGAATTTCACCGATACCGGCGGCCCGGCTGAACTGAGTTTTTCCATGCCCTCGCTCATGGCGCGCCAAGTCACGGCAGGACAATTGATCGATTCCAAAAGAGTCCAATGGAGCCATGCGTTGCTGCTGGAAGTGAATTTTACGATCAAGAATCGGGATTTTATCGCGCATCTCACCATGCTTATGCCGGAAGAAGGTATCGATAAGATCCGGGCCATTGTCGACGAATTCCTGGAAGCATTCTGAGTTGGATCGGCATGAACGCTCCCCCTCTTTTTAATTTGGCCGAAACGGTCGTCAAGTGGGTCGACGTCGGCATCTTCGTGTTGAACAAAAATTTCGAAGTCCAGCTATGGAACAATTTCATGGCTCACCATAGCGGACGGCTGGCGGAAGAAGTGGTTGGCAAGAGCTTGTTCGAGGCGTTTCCGGATTTACCCAAGCCGTGGTTCACCAAAAAAGTGAACTCGGTATTCCTGCTCAATAATTTTGCCTTCATCTCCTGGGAACACCGGCCTTACTTATTCCGCTTCGCGCACAATCGTCCGATTACCGGCGGCGCCGATCATATGTATCAAAACTGCATGTTGTTGCCGCTAAAAGCCGAGCATGGCAAGGCAGAAGCGGTATGCGTGGTGGTGTTCGATGCCACGGACACCGCTATCGCACAAAATCTGCTGAAAGAGGCATTGGAGACGATTTCCGAGATCAGCAACCGCGATGGCCTGACCGGCATTTACAACCGGCGTTATCTCGAAAACCGGTTGTCCAGTGAATTCGACCGCGCGCGGCGCTATGGCGGAACATTCTCGATGATCTTGTTCGACCTGGATCATTTTAAAAAGGTAAACGACACTTATGGCCACTTAGCCGGCGATAAAGTGTTAGTCGAAATCACGCGGCGGGTGAAAGAGAAGCTGCGTTCATCGGATGTCATCGGGCGTTATGGCGGCGAAGAGTTCGTGCTGATTCTGCCGCAAACGCCGCTCGATGGCGCGCACCAGTTCGGCGAGCGCTTGCGGCAGATGATCGCGGCGGAGCCGGTGATTTTTAACGATATTTCGATTCCGGTCACCATCAGCATGGGAGCGACCGAGTATCGCGCCGATATGCCGGGCTATGCCGCGCTGACCCATCAATCCGATGTCGCGCTCTATGTCTCCAAGGGCGCCGGGCGCAATCGGATGACGTGCTATGCGCCGGAACTGGAAGCCGCGGACGCTAAACCCTAGCGGCTCGGGCAACGCTCATATCGGGCACACCATCTCGCCCAGCTTCGCGGTGAGCTTCAAATTTTCGCTGTAATCCACCGGGCAGTCGATAATGGTCACGGTATTTTGTTGCAGCGCTTGATGGAGCATCGGCAGCAAATCGTCGGCGCGCGTTACGCGATAGCCCGTGGCCCCGAAGGCTTCGGCATATTTCACGAAATCCGGATTGCCGAACTTGACGTTGGAAGTGCGGCCAAAATAATTTTGCTGTTTCCATTCGATCAAGCCATAGCTCGCGTCGTTCCATATCAAAATCACTATCGGCGTTTGCACGCGCATCGCGGTTTCGATTTCCTGCGAGTTCATCAGGAATCCCGCGTCGCCGGTGACGGCCACCACTTTCCGGTGCGGGAAATTCAATTTGGCGGCGACCGCTCCGGGTACCGCGATGCCCATGCTGGCGAAGCCGTTGGAAATGATGCAGGTGTTGGGCTTTTCGCACGGGAACATGCGCGCCATCCACATCTTGTGCGCGCCCACGTCGCAGATCACGATATCCTCCGGTGCCAGCGCGCGGCGCAAGTCGGCGATAAGGCGTTGCGGTTTCACCGGAAACCCCGGATCGTTATCCCTGTCGTGCAATTCGCGCAGAATCGCCGCGTGCAGGCGCTCATGTAAATTATCTTGGTGATGCGGGACGCGCTTGGCCAATTCCGTCAGCGTGACATTAAAATCGCCTAATGCGCCATCGGCGAGATTGTAATAGGCATCGACTTCCGCCGGGAGCGTGTCGATGTGAATGATTTTGCGGTCGCCGGTTTTGTGCCATAGCTGCGGCGGATATTCCACCAAATCGTAGCCGATGCAGATCACGACATCCGCGCGGTCGAACCCGCACGAAACGTAGTCGTGCGCTTGCAGGCCTACCGTACCCAAGCTCAAGGGGTGCGAGGAGGGGATCGCGCCCTTCGCCATGAAGGTGGTGGCGACGGGAATGTTGAGCTTCTCGGCGAAGTTTACCAGGGCATCGCAACAACCGGCGCGCACCAGGCCGTTGCCGGCGAGGATCAGCGGAAACTCGGCGGCGCCGATAATTTTCGCCACGGCCGCGAGGCGTACTTCGGACGGGAAAGGCGTGGTGACCGGGCGCGGCGTGATCGGTTTGAGATCGATATCCTCGATGCGTGCGATATTCTCGGGGAAATCGATAAATGCCGCACCGGGCTTGGCGCCCTGCGCTACTTTGAACGCCTTGCGCACCACTTCCGGAATGACCTCGGGGTTGAGAATTTGCGAGGCATAGCGGGTAATAGGCTGGAACAGATTCACCAGATCGAGGACCTGGTGCGATTCTTTATGCAGGCGGTTGGTTGGGGCTTGTCCCGCGATCGCCACGAGCGGCGCGTGATCCATATTCGCATCGGCGACCCCGGTGACCAGATTGGTGGCGCCCGGCCCGAGCGTCGCCAGACACACGCCGGCCCGGCCGGTGAGCCGCCCTTGCACATCGGCCATGAAGGCTGCGCCTTGCTCGTGGCGGGTGGTGATGAATCGGATGGAAGAATCCAGCAGCGCATCCATGATGTCGAGATTTTCCTCGCCCGGTATGCCATAGATAAATTCGACGCCTTCGGCTTCCAGACATTTCACGAGTAAATCGGCGGCGCGCATTGTGTCCTCTTCATGAGTGAATCGGTTCGGCCAAACGCGCAAACAAGCTACCGCGCGTGTCGGTCGCGCTGGCCTCAATCGCAGTGTAGCGCAAGGTTGCCGTACCCGGGAGCGAAAGGCGGAAGTCCGTTACCAAGGTTTGCAGCCGTTCCCCCGCTTGGCGGGCTTGCTCGAGCCCGGTGCCCGGCAAGAGCACGAGAAAATCGCCGTGCGCGGTGTGCCCCAGTATATCCGCGGCGCGGAAATGAATGCGCAGTGCATCGGCCCATTGCGACAGGGATTCCGGAGGATGTACCCGGCGAATCGCGAGCAAACTGAATACGGCGGGATAACGCTTGAGCCGCGCCAGTTCCTCGTCGATTTTGTGTTCCATGAATGCGGCGCTGTAGAGGCCGGTCGCCGGGTGGTACGGTTCGGTCAGGCAATCCGCGGGTGTTCGGCCAACCGGACGGCGCAGCAGAATAAGTAGGCACGGCATCCCTTCGACCGCCGTAACTTGCGCTTGAATCGTTATGGGGCGCTGCTGTTCGTCCAGCGTCGCCTGGAACAGTTGTGCCGGATATTCGAACAAGCGTGCAAGGCGCGGGGTGAGCGCGCTTAGCCATCCCGGCGCGCCGCTTAACTTGCCGTGCGGAGGTATGCCATAGTCGTTCGCCCCGGGACTGACGAA